>NZ_JASTTJ010000032.1:0-87648 GCF_032248645.1 Streptomyces zaehneri | reverse complement strand
TCGCCGCCCGACGTCATCGGCAGCAGGGCGCCCAGCGCGGTGGCGCCGTCGGCGTCGCGCTTGAACCAGATGTTCGGGAACGCCAGGAAACGGTGCCACGCCACACCCATGTTGGTGTTGAGCGAGATGACGATCATCCAGATGAACGAGACGCTGATCTTGATCATCGCGACCAGGTAGACCAGGTTCTCCAGCGTGCCCTCGTCCAGCCCCCTGAAGGCGGCGACCAGCCCGTAGGAGACCAGGTACGCAGGTTCCCAGTGCTCGACGCCCGCGAGGGCGCCCTCCAGACCGCGCAGCGTCATGATCGCGATGCCGATGGTGATGATGACGGACTCGATGAAGTACGCCTGGCCGGACTTGGAGCCGGCGAAGCGGGACTTGCGGCCGGGGCGCGCGGGCAGGTTCAGCTGCCGGATCACGATGAGCACGGCGATGCCGGCCACCGTGAGCGTGCCGATCACCTCGACGAAGAGCTCGTAGGGCAGCCAGTGCCCGAGGACGGGAAGCGCCCAGTCCACCCGGAACAGCTGGCCGGTGGCGTTCACCAGCGTCACGAGCAGCGTGTAGAAGCCGATGGCCACGCACCAGTGCGCCACCCCGATGACGCCCCACCGGTTCATCCGCGTGTGGCCGAGGAACTCCTTCACCACCGTCACGCTGCGCTGGTAGGGGCGGGCGGTCCGGCTGCCGGCGGGCACCGGCTGGCCCAGCCTGACGTAGCGGAATAACTCGCCGAGGGCGCGGACGAACAGGGCGGTGCCGACGGTGATGAATGCCAGCGAAACGATGATCGCGGCGAGTTGCATGGGCGGGCTCCTCGAACCTGCGAGAGCGAAGCTACGAACCTGCGAGAGCAAATCTACTAAGCGGTAACTTATGTGTCCGGGTCTGAGACTACCCACTTCGCGCCCTGCAATGAAGCCGGGATCACGGTGACCTGTGTCGCCGCGGCCGCCGTGCCGGCGGCCGCCCGGCCCCGCCCCCGTCCCCGCCGAACACCGGTCACGGCGCGCGGAGTTGGCGTGCGCGGCGGCCGCCCGCGCCGGCCGGCCCGCCGCGCGGCACAAGAGCGCTCGAGGCGGAATCCACCGTTCCTCGAGGCGCCCCCCGAGAAACGGAGAGGGGCGACGCCCCCGGGTCCTGCCGCCCTGTTCGCCCGCGGGCCGCTCTCAGCCCGCTCTCGAGCAGCACTTGAGGCGGTGCGGCCACTGTGGGACCCCACCCCGTGCGGCCCGGGGCACAGGTACAGGAGGGTGCCATGTCGGACGAACAGCCAGTGCGGCTCTACTGTTTCGCGCACTCCATCGGGGGCGAGTCGCTCTTCGAGCACTGGGCGGCGAGCGCCGGACCCGGAGTCGAGGTGGTCCCGGTCTCCCTGCCCGGCGGCGACCGGCGGCGCAGCGAACCCCGGGTGAGCACCCATGAGGCGCTCCTCGCCGACGTGCTGCCCCTGTTCACCGATGCCCACCGCGGCCCCTACGTCCTGTACGGGCACGGTCTGGGCGCGATGGCCGCCCTGGCCGTCACGCGCGCCCTGCACGAGGCCGGCCTGCCCGGCCCCGCGCTCCTCGCCGTCGGCGCCCACTCACCGCCGCAGGTGTACGCCGGGCTGCCCGACGTGCGCGGGGCGACGGACGCCGAACTGCTGCACGTGCTCGGCGGCAAGGGCGCCGTGCCGCCCAGCAGCGACGAGGGGATCCTCCTGCGGGCCATGCTGCCGGTGCTGCGCGCCGAACTGGAGCTCACCCGGGCCCTGGACGAGGCGGCCCGCAGGCCCTCCTGCGCGGGCCCCCTCACCACCCCGCTCCTCGTCGTCGCCTCACAGGACAACCCGCTGGCGCCGCCCACGGCCGCCGACGGCTGGCGGCAGTGGACCGCGGGGCCCGCCTGGACCCGCACCGTCCCCGGCCGTCACTTCTTCGTGTGCGGCGGCCGCGAACTGCCCCGGCTCCTGGGCCGCGCCTGCCGCGTCACCCGCCGCCTGGCCCGGCAGCCCGCGCCCGTCGGCTGAGCCGCGTGACCCGCCCGCCCGGCGCGGGCCCCCGGCGCCGGCACGCCGCCCCGCCCCCCCGCCGCGTGCCCGCACGTCAGCCGGCGACGGCGGCGGCGGCCGCGGCGGCGCTCCGGCCGGACGCCGGTCCGCTCATGATCCAGCGGTTCTCGTCCGGCCGTCTGAAACCTGTACGTGTTCCGCCCCCGTCCCCGTCCCCGTCCCCGTCGGCGCAATGTGAAGAGAGGTGTCCGGATGTCTGGTGAGCGTGTCGACACGGCGACGCACACGGTGCACGTGGCCGCGCCCGCCGGCGTGGTCTACGCCGTGCTGGCCGATGCGGCGAAACTGCCGCTCTGTTTCTCCCCGAGCGTCCATGTGGAGCGCCTGGAGAGCGACGGCGAACGAGAGCGCCTGCGGATGTGGTCCCTCCTGGACGGGCAGCTGAAGTCGTGGACCTCCTGGCGGCACCTGGACCCGGTGCAGCGCCGCATCGAGTTCCGCCAGGAACTGCCCGCGGCCCCGCTGAACTCGATGCGCGGCACCTTCCACGCACGCTCGCGGGGCCCGCACCGCACCGAGCTCGAGCTGCTGTACGACTTCAGCGTCGCCGGCGACCGGCCCGAAGCCGGGGCGTGGGCATGGCGGGTCGCCGACGCGAGCAGCCGCACCCAGCTCGCCGAGCTCAAGAGCTTCGCCGAACGGTGGACGCGCCTGGACGACCTGGTCCTGTCCTTCGAGGACTCGGTGCGCGTCAACGGCCCGGCCGAGCTGGTCTACGACTTCCTCTACCGGGCCGGGGACTGGCCCGACCTGGTACCGCACGTCACCCGGGCCGACCTCACCGAGGACGCGCCCGGCGTGCAGCGCCTGACCATGCAGACCCTGACCGAGTACGGCTCGCACACCTCGGACTCGGTACGGATCTGCTTCCCGCACGCGGGACGCATCGTCCACAAGCAGACCGCGCCCCACACCCTGCTGGAGGCGCACACCGGCGAATGGTCCGTCGTCCCCGACGAGTTCGGGGTGACCGTCATCGCCCAGCACAGCGTCGTGCTGCGCGAGGAGAACATCACCGCCGTGCTGGGCGGGCACGCGGGCCTGGGACAGGCGCGCCGCCATGTGCGGGAGGAACTCGGCCGGGACAGCCGGGCCCTGCTCGCCCATGCCAAGCGGCACGCGGAAAGCGCCGTGCGCATGCTGTGACACCGGCCCCGCCCGCACGGCCCCCGCACCGCTCCCGCCCGCCGGGCCGCCAGGCGGACGCAGCACACCGGCCGCACCGGCCGCACCCGCTCACCCGCGCGCAGGCGTGCAGGCGTGCAGGCGAGCGGCGGGACCCCGGCTGCCGTGCCCTGCGTCCTGCGTTCTGCGCCCGCGCAGCCGTCGTGCGGGCTCGGGCACCGCTCGGGCACCGCTGCACACCCGCTCGGGAAAACGGACTTCGGTGCCTGCTGCAACTAGCCTGGTCAACCCGACCGTTGCGGACTCCCGCGGACCAGGAGGCGCCATGCAGCACAACCCGTACGCCACAACCCCGGCACACCCCGCACCGCGCCCGCTCCGCATGCCCGCCCGCCGCCCGCATCCCGCCGGGCACGCACCGTCCGTCACGCCCTAGGGCCGGATCCGGCAGGCCGGCCACCGGCACGGCGCCCGGATCCCCACCAGGACCGGGCGAGTGCCACCTCACAGCCCGTACAGCGCCCAGAGAAAGGAGAGAGGGGAACGCGCCGGCCCCAGCGGCACCCCCCGGACAGGCATGACTGTTTCCCGCTCCTCGCGCGAGGCGATCTCCGTGGTCGTCGCCCCCGGGCCCGCCCCGTACGCGGCCCCGTGGGACCTCGAGCTGCGCGGGCCCCTCGACCCCGCCGCCCTGGAACACGTCCTGGACGAGCTCACCGCCGGTGAGCCGGCCGGCACCGTGCCCCGGCACCGGCTGCTGCGGCACGGCCCCGACCATCACACGCTCCGGTTCACGGCGGCGCAGGGGGCGGCCGCCTCGCACGTGGTGGGCCGCATCGCCGACCTGCTCACCGAGCCGCGCGCCACCGACCGCCCGCTCGCCCCCGCCCAGTGCGCGGTCCTCACACCCGCCGCCGGACACCGCTACGAGGCGGTGTTCATCGAACCGGCTGCCGCGCTGGACGCGGCCGCCGTACGCGAGGCGCTGCACGCGGTCCTGGCCGCCCACCCTCAGCTGCGCTCCCGCCCCGGCCCCGCGGGCGACCGGCTGACCGGGCAGCCGCTGACAGCCGGCCGGACCGCGGGCAGGGCCGGAGCCGCGGCCGGGGCCGGCCCCGAGACCGGCCCCGAGACCGGCCCCGAGACCGGCCCCGAGACCGGCCCCGAGACCGGCCCCGAGACCGGCCCCGAGACCGGCCCCGAGACCGGCCCCGGGGCTGCGCCTGTGGCCGCGGATGGAGGCGGTCACGATCCCTTGGCGGAGGGGGAGTTCAGCGACGAGGCCGGCTTCGCCGCGGCTGTCGCCTCGGTCGGCCGCACCCTCGATGCGTACCTGGGCGTCCAGCTGCGGGCCCTGCTCGCCAGGGACCGCCGTCCGGCAGGGCCGCGTGCCGACCGGCTCGCCGTGGTGGTCCATGAACTCGCCGTGGACGCCGCGTCCTGGCAGATCCTGATCGAGGACCTGACCGCCGCCCTCGGCGCGGCCGCGCCCGCAGTCGCGGCGCGGCCGCGGCATGCCCCGGACGGCCTGGCCGACTGGGTCACCGCACTGCGGGAGCTGGCCCGCGACCCGGACGAGGCCCGCCACTGGAGCGCTGTCGCCGAGCGCAGGTCCCGGGCGCTCGGCTCCCGCCCCTCCGCACGGGTGACCCGGCCCGGCGACAGGACCGCCACCGTCCCCGCCGACGCCCGGGACACCGCACCCGGCACGATCCGGCCCACCGGCTCCGCCGAGGACTCCGCCCAGGCCCCCGCCGAGGACGTCGCCCAGGCCCCCGCCCAGGACTTCGCTCACGACCGCGGCCAGGGCTGCGCTCACGACCGCGGTCAGGACCCCGGCCAGGGCTGCGCTCTGTGCTTCGTCCTGGACCAGGAGGTGACCGAGCGGATCACCCAGGGCCTGGCCCAGCGGCTCGCGTTGACCGCCGGGCAGATCCTGACCGGCGTGTTCGCCCTGGCCCTCGCCCGCTGGCAGGGCACCGACGACATCAGCCTCGACGTCCGCAGCGACCCCAGGCCCGGCCACCAGGGCCTACGGCGTCACGTGGGCCGGCTCACCGACCTGCACCCGGTCCACCTCACCCTGGAACCCGGCCTCGACCCCCTGGGCCAACTGGCCGCGCTGGCCGGACAACTGGCCGCCGCCGCGGGCCACGCCACGGGCGGCGCGGGATTCGGGGCCTGCCGGGAGTGGAGCCCCGACCCGCTGCTGCGCGATGCCCTGCGCGAACTGGCGCCCGCCCAGGTCTGCCTGCACCTGCACGCTCCGGGCGGGCTGCCGCCCGGCTCCGTCCACCCCGTGCGCGGCAGCGCACAGCACCGCCCGGCCCGGCCCCTGCACACCATCGAGGCGCACGCCCGGATCGCCGGCGGCAGGCTGCACATCGGCCTCGAACCGGTCCACGACCTCACCGAAGGCATCACCGGCACCTCCGTGGCCGCCCTCGCGGACCTGCTGCGGGACCTGCTGACGCAGCTGGCCGACGCCTGCACCGCCCCCATCCCGTCCCTCTTCGAGGCCACCCCCCAGCAGTCGGCGCTGGTCACCGGCGGCGACGCGCGGCCCGGCACCGGCCGCCACGTCGAGCAACTCGTCTGGGTCTGGCACGGCCCGCTCGACCCGGAACGCTTCACCGCCGCCTGGCAGTCCGTCTTCGACTGCGAAGCGGTGCTGCGCACCGCGTTCACCGGCGGCCCCGAACCGCAGCTCATGGTGCACAGCCGGGTCACTCCCGACATCACCCGCCGCATCCACCGCGGCGACGACTGGTCGCCCCTCCTGGAGCGCGACCGGCTGCGCGGCTTCGACCTGCGCTGCCCCGGAGCACTGCGCCTGACCCTGCTGGAGACGGAGCACCCCGCACCCGACGGCACCGCCCCGCCCACCCGGATCGTGCTCACCTACCACCGGGCGCTCCTCGACACCTGGAGCGCACACATCCTGCTGCGCGAGTTCTACCGGGCCTACCTCGCCGGAGGCACCCTGCCCGGTGGCGAGCGCCGCCCCGACCTGCGCGACTACACCGCCTGGATCGCGGCCCAGGACCTGGAGCCCGTACGGGTGTTCTGGGCACACTCCGCGCCGCCGCCCGCCACCGCGGCGTCGCGACCCGGCCGCCCCGCGGGCAAGGCCCCGCGGCCGGCCGGGGTCGGCCGTGCCCGGCTGGGCCTGGACCCCGCGGAAACCATCCGCCTCGCGCGCTGGGCCGGCCTGTGGGGCACCGCGGAGAGCAGCGCACTGCAGGCCGTCTGGGCGATACTCATCCACCGCGCCTCCGGCGCCGCCGGCCCGGCCCCGGTCTGCTTCGCGGTCAGCGTTCCGGGGCGCGCGATACCCCTCGACGGCGTGGCCCGGATGCCGGGACCACTGCGCAACGCGCTGCCCATCACCGTCGAGGTGGACCCGGCGGGCACGCTGGCGGACCTGATGCGGCGGCTGCGCGACCACGCCCTGGACATGGCCGCCTACGAATGGGTCCCCGCCGACCTGATCCGTGCCCGGGGCCGGCACGGTCCGGGCACCGACCCCGCCGACACCGTCATCGTCTTCGAGGACCCGCCGCATCCCGTGGAAGGCCTGGAGGGCGAACTCGCCGCGCAGGGGATACGGGCCGAGTTCTCGGGCACCGTACCCGCCCGCTCGGTCCTGCCCATCGGGCTGCTCGCCCACCACGACAACGCCGGCGGCCTGGTCCTGACGGGAGTGCACGACCGTGACGTGCTCGACGAGGACGCGGCTGCCGAGCTGCTGGTGCAAAGTGCCCTGCTGCTGCGCGAACTGCCCTTGTGGGCCGCTGAGTCCACCACCGTCGCGGAGGTGCTGAAGCTTTTGCAGGGCAGGGCCGTACCGCGCATGGCCGACGCCGACGCAGCCGGCCGCGACGACACGCTGGCCACCCTGCGCGCGGCGGGACAGGAACAGGCGGGCACGATCTGCCTGATCCCGCCGCCGGGCGCGGCCGCGACCTGCTACGACCTGCTGCCCCCCGCCTATACGGGCCCGCAGGAACTGCTGGTGCTCACCGACGGCACCGACGCCGAGGACGCCGCACCCGCCCTGACCGCCCACGCGGCCGGCCGGCCCCTGCTGCTCGCCGGGTTCTCCGGCGCGGGCGCTCTCGCCTGCGACATCGCCCGGCGTATCGCGGCCGACGGCGGCCGCCCGCCCCGCGTGGCGCTCGCCGGCGCGTTCGCGGACGAGCGGGAGCGGGCCCGCACCCTCGCCCGCGCCCTGCAAGACGCCACCGCACCGGACCGCTGAGGCCACGCCACAAGGACGGAAAACCCCCACAGGACCGATCCAGGACAGGATCCAGGACAGGATCCAGGACAGGACCGATCCAGGACGGGACGGATCCGGAGCAGGACGGGACGCAGGCGGGACGGGCCGCAGGACGGACCGCACGGGCCGCAGAACGGACCGCAGGACGGATCCGGTGCAGAGCGGATCCGGTGCGGGACCGATCCGGGCGCCACGGCACCGGCACCCCCGCCCACGGCACCCCCGCCCACGGCACCCCCGCGCACGGCAGCTCCGGCGCGGCGGAGCACAGCCGGCCTGGGTGGTCCACTCCGCTGCTGTTCCGCCGCCCTTCAAGTGCTCCTCGTTCGAGGTCGCACATCGTGGCTGTGACACGGGCGGACCCTCGCCCGCCCCGCCCCGCCCCGCCGCGCCCTTCGCCTGGGCCATCAACCATCTGGAGAGTCATGTCCCGTCGTCTTTTCACCTCGGAGTCCGTGACCGAAGGACATCCCGACAAGATCGCGGACCGGATCAGCGACACGATCCTGGACGCGCTGCTGCGTCAGGACCCCGCCTCGCGGGTCGCGGTGGAGACGCTGATCACCACCGGCCAGGTCCACATCGCCGGCGAGGTCACCACCTCGGCCTACGCCCCGATCGCCCAGCTGGTGCGCGACGCCATCCTCGACATCGGCTACGACTCGTCGGCCAAGGGCTTCGACGGGGCCTCGTGCGGGGTGTCGGTGTCCATCGGCGCGCAGTCGGCGGACATCGCCCAGGGCGTGGACACGGCGTACGAGTCGCGGGTCGAGGGCGACGAGGACGAGCTGGACCGGCAGGGCGCCGGTGACCAGGGCCTGATGTTCGGCTACGCGACGGACGAGACGCCGAACCTGATGCCGCTGCCCATCGAGCTGGCGCACCGGCTGTCGCGCCGTCTGACGCAGGTCCGCAAGGACGGCACCGTCCCGTACCTGCGGCCCGACGGCAAGACGCAGGTCACCATCGAGTACGACGGTGACAAGGCGGTCCGCCTGGACACCGTGGTGGTCTCCTCCCAGCATGCCTCCGACATCGACCTGGAGTCCCTGCTCACGCCCGACATCCGCCAGGAGGTCGTCGAGCATGTGCTGGGACAGCTCGCCGACGAGGGCATCAAACTCGAGACGGAGGGCTACCGCCTGCTGGTCAACCCGACGGGACGCTTCGAGATCGGCGGCCCGATGGGCGACGCGGGCCTGACCGGACGCAAGATCATCATCGACACGTACGGGGGGATGGCCCGCCACGGCGGCGGCGCCTTCTCCGGCAAGGACCCCTCCAAGGTCGACCGCAGCGCCGCGTACGCGATGCGCTGGGTGGCCAAGAACGTCGTCGCGGCCGGCCTGGCCTCGCGGTGCGAGGCGCAGGTGGCGTACGCGATCGGCAAGGCCGAGCCGGTGGGCCTGTTCGTGGAGACCTTCGGCACCCACACCGTCGCGGTGGACAAGATCCAGCAGGCCATCGGGGAGGTCTTCGACCTGCGCCCGGCCGCGATCATCCGCGACCTCGACCTGCTGCGCCCGATCTACGCCCAGACCGCCGCCTACGGCCACTTCGGCCGCGAGCTGCCCGACTTCACCTGGGAACGCACCGACCGCGCCCAGCAGCTCAAGGCAGCCGCGGGCGTCTGAGCCCGACACCTGGACGGCCGGGCCCGACGGTCGCGGCCGACGCTGCGCACCACCGGCGATCAGCGACCCGAAGCGACCGAAGGAGTTCTTGTGCGCATCGCGGTGACAGGATCCATAGCCACCGACCACCTGATGGTTTTCCCCGGGCGGATCACCGACCAGCTGTTGCCCGACCAGCTCGCCCATGTCTCGCTGTCCTTCCTCGTCGACCGCCTGGAGGTGCGCCGGGGCGGCGTCGCCGCCAACATCGCCTTCGGCCTCGGCGGCTTCGGGCTGTCGCCGCTCCTGGTCGGGGCGGTCGGCACGGACTTCGCCGAGTACGAGGTGTGGCTGAAGGAGCACGGCGTCGACACCGCGGGCGTGCGGGTCTGCGCCGAACGGCAGACGGCCCGCTTCGTGTGCATCACCGACGAGGACGCGAACCAGATCGCCGCGTTCTACGCGGGCGCGATGACCGAGGCGCACGACATCGACCTGCGCGCCCTGTTCACCGGCCCCGGCCGGCCGGACCTGGTCCTCATCTCGCCGAACGATCCGTCGGCGATGCTGCGTCACACCAGCCAGTGCCGGGCCGCGGGCATCCCCTTCGCGGCCGACCCCTCGCAGCAGCTGGCCCGCCTGGACGGCGACCAGGTCCGTGCCCTGGTGGACGGCGCCACCTGGCTGTTCACCAACGAGTACGAGGCCGCGCTGCTGAAGGAGCGCACCGGCTTCGGCCACGACGACGTCCTCGCGGCCGCCGGCACCTGGGTGACCACCCTGGGCGAGAAGGGCGTGCGCATCGAACGCGCCGGACAGCCCCCGCTCGTCGTGCCCGCGGTCCCCGGCGCCGCCACGAGCGACCCGACCGGTGTCGGCGACGCCTTCCGCGCCGGTTTCCTGGCCGCCGTCGGCCACCGGGTGCCGCTGGAGGCCGCCGCCCGGCTGGGCAACGCGCTGGCCTTCGTGGTCCTCGGCGCGGTGGGCTCACAGTCCTACGAGGTCGACCCGGCGCAGCTGTCCGCCGTCGTCGAGCGAACCTACGGTCCCCGGGCGAGCGGCCCGCTCGCGTGCCTCCTCGGAGCACAGTCATGAGCGCCGGCCACCGCAGCCGCATCGCCGCGCTCCGCGAGGCGCTCGCCACCCGCGTGGTGGTCGCCGACGGCGCGATGGGCACCATGCTCCAGGAACAGGAGCCCACCCTGGAGGACTTCGAGCAGCTCGAGGGCTGCAACGAGATCCTCAACGTCACCCGCCCGGACATCGTCCGCTCGGTGCACCGCGCGTACTTCGACGCGGGCGTCGACTGCGTCGAGACGAACACCTTCGGCGCCAACCACGCGGCCCTGGGCGAGTACGACATCGCCGGCCGCGTCCACGAACTGTCCCAGGCCGGCGCCCGCGTGGCCCGCGAGACGGCCGACGAGTACACCGCACGCGACGGCCGCCCGCGCTGGGTGCTGGGCTCCATCGGCCCCGGCACCAAACTGCCCACCCTGGGCCACGCCCCCTACACCGTCCTGCGCGACGCCTACCAGCAAAACGCCGAGGGCCTCGTCGCGGGCGGCGCCGACGCGCTGCTGGTGGAGACCACCCAGGACCTGCTGCAGACCAAGTCCTCCGTCCTCGGCGCCCGCCGCGCCCTTCAGGCCCTGGGCCTGGACGTGCCGCTCATCGTGTCCGTGACGGTGGAGACGACCGGCACCATGCTGCTCGGCTCCGAGATCGGTGCCGCGCTGACCGCGCTGGAACCCCTCGGCATCGACATGATCGGCCTGAACTGCGCGACCGGACCCGCCGAGATGAGCGAGCACCTGCGCTATCTGGCCCGCCACTGCCGCATCGGGCTGTCCTGCATGCCCAACGCGGGCCTGCCGGTGCTGGGCACGAACGGCGCCCACTACCCGCTGACCGCCTCCGAACTGGCCGACGCCCAGGAGAACTTCGTCCGCGACTACGGCCTCTCACTGGTCGGCGGCTGCTGCGGCACGACCCCCGAGCACCTGCGCCAGGTCGTCGAGCGGGTCCGCGGCATGGCCCCGGCACCGCGCGACCCGCGCCCCGAGCCCGGCGCCGCCTCGCTCTACCAGACGGTGCCGTTCCGCCAGGACACCGCCTATATGGCGATCGGTGAGCGCACGAACGCCAACGGTTCGAAGAAGTTCCGTGAGGCGATGCTGGAGGGCCGCTGGGACGACTGTGTGGAGATGGCCCGGGACCAGATCCGTGAGGGCGCGCACATGCTGGACCTGTGCGTCGACTACGTGGGCCGTGACGGCGTCGCCGACATGGACGAGCTGGCGGGCCGTTTCGCGACCGCCTCCACGCTGCCGATCGTCCTGGACTCCACCGAGGTCCCCGTCATCCGCGCGGGCCTGGAGCGGCTCGGCGGCCGGGCGGTGATCAACTCGGTCAACTACGAGGACGGCGACGGCCCGGAGTCGCGTTTCGCGAAGGTGACGGAGCTGGCGCGGGAGCACGGCGCGGCGCTGATCGCGCTGACCATCGACGAGGAGGGCCAGGCCCGCACGGTCGAGACGAAGGTGGCCATCGCCGAGCGGCTCATCGAGGACCTGACGACGAACTGGGGCATCCGGGAGTCGGACATCCTCATCGACACCCTGACCTTCACGATCTGCACCGGCCAGGAGGAGTCCCGGGGTGACGGCATCGCCACCATCGGGGCGATCCGCGAGCTCAAGCGCCGCCGCCCCGACGTGCAGACCACGCTGGGCCTGTCGAACATCTCCTTCGGTCTGAACCCGGCGGCGCGGATCCTGCTGAACTCGGTCTTCCTCGACGAGTGTGTGAAGGCGGGCCTGGACTCGGCGATCGTGCACGCGTCGAAGATCCTGCCCATCGCCCGGTTCAGCGAGGAGGAGGTCACCACCGCCCTCGACCTGATCCACGACCGGCGTGCCGAGGGCTACGACCCGTTGCAGAAGCTGATGGCGCTGTTCGAGGGCGCCACCACCAAGTCCCTCAAGGCGGGCAAGGCCGAGGAGCTGGCGGCGCTGCCGCTGGACGAGCGTCTCAAGCGGCGGATCATCGACGGTGAGAAGAACGGCCTGGACGCCGACCTCGCCGAGGCCCTCGAGACCCGTCCCGCCCTGGACATCGTCAACGACACGCTGCTGGACGGCATGAAGGTGGTCGGTGAGCTGTTCGGTTCCGGCCAGATGCAGCTGCCGTTCGTGCTCCAGTCCGCCGAGGTCATGAAGACGGCGGTCGCCTATCTCGAGCCGCACATGGAGAAGTCGGACGCGGAGGGCAAGGGCACCATCGTGCTGGCCACGGTGCGCGGCGACGTCCACGACATCGGCAAGAACCTCGTCGACATCATCCTGTCCAACAACGGCTACAACGTCGTCAACCTCGGTATCAAGCAGCCGGTCTCGGCGATCCTGGAGGCCGCCGCCGAGCACCGGGCCGACGTCATCGGCATGTCGGGTCTGCTGGTCAAGTCCACGGTGATCATGAAGGAGAACCTGGAGGAGCTCAACTCCCGCGGCCTGGCCGCGAACTACCCCGTCATCCTCGGCGGCGCGGCCCTCACCCGCGCCTACGTCGAACAGGACCTGCACGAGATCTACCAGGGCGAGGTCCGCTACGCCCGCGACGCCTTCGAGGGCCTGTACCTCATGGACGCCCTCATCGCCGTCAAACGGGGCGTGCCCGGCGCGAAACTGCCCGAACTCAAGCAGCGCCGGGTCAAGGCCACCACGCCCGCCCTCGTCGTACAGGAACACCCCGAAGAAGCAGGACGCTCCGACGTCGCCACCGACAACCGCGTGCCCGCACCCCCGTTCTGGGGCACCCGCGTCATCAAGGGCATCCCCCTCAAGGAGTACGCCAACTGGCTCGACGAGAGCGCCCTGTTCAAGGGCCAGTGGGGCCTGAAGCAGACCCGCAACGGCGACGGACCGAGCTACGACGAACTCGTCGAGACCGAGGGCCGGCCCCGGCTGCGCGGCCTGCTGGACCGCCTGCAGACCGACAACCTCCTCGAGGCGGCCGTCGTCCACGGCTACTTCCGTGCCGTCTCCAAGGGCGACGACCTGATCCTGCTGGACGACAACGGCTCCGAACTGACCCGCTTCACCTTCCCGCGCCAGCACCGCGGCCGCCGCCTGTGCCTGGCCGACTTCTTCCGCCCCCAGGAATCGGGGGACACCGACGTCGTCGGCCTCCAGGTCGTCACCGTCGGCTCCCGCATCGGCGAGGAGAGCGCGAAGCTGTTCGAGTCGAACTCCTACCGCGACTACCTCGAACTGCACGGCCTGTCCGTACAGCTGGCCGAAGCCCTCGCCGAGTACTGGCACGCACGCGTGCGCTCCGAACTCGGCATCGCCTCGGCCGACCCGGACTCCCTGGACGCCATGCTGCGCACCGAGTACCAGGGCTGCCGCTACTCCCTGGGCTACCCGGCCTGCCCCGACCTGGAGGACCGCGTGAAGATCGCCGGCCTGCTCCGCCCGGAGCGCATCGGCGTCCACCTGTCCGAGGAGTTCCAGCTGCACCCCGAACAGTCCACGGACGCCATCGTCGTGCACCACCCACAGGCCAGCTACTTCAACGCCGGAGGCCGCCCATGACCACCCTGCGCGACACCCTCGGCCGGGGGACCCCGTCGTTCTCCTTCGAGTTCTTCCCGCCGAAGACCGCCAACGGCGAGCGGACGCTGTGGGAGGCGATCCGCCGCATCGAACCCCTCGCGCCGGCCTTCGTCTCGGTCACCTACGGCGCCGGCGGCTCCTCCCGGGACCGCACCGTCGAGGTCACCAAACGGATCGCGACCGACACCACCCTGCGCCCCGTCGCCCATCTGACCGCGGTCGGCCACTCGGTGGCGGAACTGCGCCACATCATCGGCCAGTACGCCGACGCCGGCGTGCGCGACGTCCTCGCCCTGCGCGGCGACCCGCCCGGCGACCCCAACGCCCCCTGGAGACGGCACCCCGACGGCTTCACCCACGCCCACGAACTGGTCTCCCTGGTCAAGGAGTCGGGCGACTTCAGCGTCGGCGTGGCGGCCTTCCCCGAGCGCCATCCGCGCTCGCCGGACTGGGACAGCGAGATCCGCCACTTCGTCGCCAAGTGCAGGGCGGGCGCCGACTACGCCGTCACCCAGATGTTCTTCCGAGTCGAGGACTACCTGCGGCTGCGCGACCGGGTGGCCGCCGCGGGCTGCGACACCCCGATCATCCCGGAGATCATGCCGGCCACCGACGTACGCCAGATCGCCCGCTTCGCCGCCCTCAGCGGCGCCGCCTTCCCCGAGGACCTGGCCCACCGTCTGGACGCCGTGCGCGACGAGCCCGCCGAAGGCCACCGCATCGGCGTCGAGCACGCCACCGCCATGGCCCGGCGGCTCCTCGCCGAAGGCGCCCCCGGACTGCACTACATCACGCTGAACCGCTCGACGGCGACGCTCGAAATCCACCGCAACGTAGCGAACTCAAGGAGCACCCGGCATGTCCTCGCAGCCCAGCACTGACTTCACGGACTTCAAGGTCGCCGATCTCTCCCTGGCCGCCTTCGGCCGCAAGGAGATCACCCTCGCCGAGCACGAGATGCCCGGCCTGATGGCGATCCGCAAGGAATTCGCCGCCACCCAGCCGCTGGCCGGCGCCCGGATCACGGGCTCGCTGCACATGACGGTGCAGACCGCCGTGCTGATCGAGACCCTGGTCGCCCTGGGCGCCGAGGTCCGCTGGGTGTCCTGCAACATCTTCTCCACGCAGGACCACGCGGCCGCCGCGATCGCGGTGGGCCCGAACGGCACGCCCGACGACCCGCAGGGCGTCCCGGTCTTCGCCTGGAAGGGCGAGACGCTGGAGGAGTACTGGTGGTGCACGGAGCAGGCCCTGACCTGGCCGGGCAGCCCGACGGGCGGCCCGAACATGATCCTGGACGACGGCGGTGACGCCACGCTCCTGGTCCACAAGGGCGTCGAGTACGAGAAGGCCGGCAAGGTTCCGCCGGCCGAGACGGCCGAGAACGACGAGCACCGGGTCGTCCTCGAGCTGCTGAACCGCACCATCACCGAGGGCTCGCGGAAGTGGACGCAGCTCGCCTCGGAGATCCGCGGTGTGACCGAGGAGACCACGACGGGTGTCCACCGCCTGTACGAGATGCACCGCGACGGCAGCCTGCTGTTCCCGGCGATCAACGTCAACGACGCGGTCACCAAGTCGAAGTTCGACAACAAGTACGGCTGCCGGCACTCCCTGATCGACGGCATCAACCGCGCCACCGACGTCCTGATCGGCGGCAAGACCGCGGTCGTCTTCGGCTACGGCGACGTCGGCAAGGGCTGCGCGGAGTCGCTGCGCGGCCAGGGCGCCCGGGTCATCGTCACCGAGATCGACCCGATCTGCGCGCTGCAGGCGGCGATGGACGGCTACCAGGTGACCACGCTCGACGAGGTCGTCGAGACGGCGGACATCTTCGTCACCACGACCGGCAACAAGGACATCATCATGGCCGCGGACATGGCCAGGATGAAGCACCAGGCGATCGTCGGGAACATCGGCCACTTCGACAACGAGATCGACATGGCCGGCCTGGCGAAGATCGAGGGCATCGTCAAGGACGAGGTCAAGCCGCAGGTCCACACCTGGACCTTCCCCGACGGCAAGGTCCTCATCGTGCTGTCGGAGGGCCGCCTGCTCAACCTGGGCAACGCCACCGGCCACCCGTCCTTCGTGATGTCCAACTCCTTCGCCGACCAGACCCTGGCCCAGATCGAGCTGTTCACCAAGCCCGAGAAGTACCCGGTCGACGTCCACGTACTGCCCAAGCACCTCGACGAGAAGGTCGCCCGCCTCCACCTGGACGCACTCGGCGTCAAACTCACCACCCTGCGCCCCGAACAGGCCTCGTACATCGGTGTCGACATCGAGGGCCCCTACAAGCCGGACCACTACCGCTACTGAGCCCACCCCAAGGAGGACCAGGTGTACGACCCTTTGAAGGAGGACCACAGACAGCCCCAGGACGCCCCGGCCATGGCCCCGCCGCTCCGGCTCGCCGGCATCGACGAGGACGACACCACGGAGTCCCATCTCGTACGCGGTATCGACTGAAAACCCCGCCCCCGCCCAGGCGCGCTGCACACCCGCTGCAGCGCGCCTCGTCGGCATGCCCGCACCCTGCCGTGCCCGCACCCTGCCGCGCCGGGCCCGACGGCGCAGGCGGCCGCCGCAGCCGGCGCCGGCCGTGCCGCGCACCGGGCCCCGGGGCGGGGCGAAAACAGCACCGCCGTGCGCCACGCCTCCTCGATCGGTCCACGAGTGAACCTTGCCAGTCTCTGTAGGCAACGACGAGTGGAGGTGCGGAGGTGCAGACATGATTCGGGTACTGCGTGGCGCTCTGCGGCCGGTCAACGGCCTGCTGCGGGCTACGGGGCGGGCGCTGGCCTGCCTGGGAGCTGTCTATGTGGGCCCCGAGGCGGTCCAGGCCATAGACCCGTCCCGTTCCGCCGCACGCCCCAGGAGCCGCCTCGTGCGCTACGCCCAGGCACGGTTCCTGGAACTGCCGCCGGGGGCCGGCGGGCCGCCGCCCGCCCACCCCGAGCGGCTGCGGGGGGACATCCCGCTGTCCGAACAGGAAATGCTGCTCACCCGCGAACTGTGGCCGGCCCACGACCACGTCCGCGACGGCGGCTGACCCCCTCAAGGGCCTGCCCGGCGGACCGGTGCGCGGACCCCGCGTCCGCGCCCCGGCCCGCCGGGCAGGCCCGCAGCGACCCCGCACGGCACGCACAGGCGGCCCTGGCGCCGGCCCCCGCCGTCCGGGACGCAGCGCATCCGCCGGGAACGCACCCCACACGTACGGGAGTGCGTGGCCCGTCCCGGGGGCGCGCCGGGGCCCGCAGGCGCCGCCCGGACAGCTGCCGGCGGAGCAGGAACACCGGCGCGGCGGCAGGCGACCCGCGATCCGGGCGGCCGCCCGCCGCCGCGCCGCAGCCCCCGGCCGGGGCGGGGCGCGGGACGCCGGGCGCGGCCAAGGGCTGCCGGGGGCGGGCGGGGCGGGCCTCAGACGGTGGTGACGACCTCGCCGACGTCCAGGCGGGGCAGCCGCGGCCGCCGGGCGTCGGGGCCGGGCCGGCCGATGGTGACGACCATCGGCGGGGTGCGGCCGCCGTCCAGGAACTCCTCGCGCACGCCGGCGGCGTCGAAGCCGGCCATCGGCCCGGCGCCGGGACCGGCGGCGCGGATGCCGACGACGAAGTACGCCGCCTGCGGGGCTCCGTCGAGCAGGGCCGGCCTCTCACGCACCGTACGGCCGGCGTAGAGCACGTCCTTGACCTGCGGGAAACGGTGCGACCGCGGACGCAGCGCACCGACCCGGCGTGAGCGTCACGCAGCACATGGACGTCGCGTTTCATCAACTCCTGGGCGTGCGGGAACAGCCGGGGCAGCCGCGTGGGGAACTCGTTGCCGGCGGACAGGACCGCGGCCGGCGCGGCGGCGGCGGTCCTGGGCCGGTTGCCGGGCGCCATGTGCCGCACCGGGCGCTCACGGGTCTCGGGGGAGCGGACCAGGGTGATGCCCAGCGGACCGGGTCGGAGGCGGTGGGGCCGTACGTGACCAGGTCGTGGACGGCCCGGATCTGTTCGGCGGTCACCGGCTCCGGCTCCTCGGTGAAGGTGTCGGCGGCGCGGGCCTCACGCAAGAGGAGACCCCGGGCGGTGTCAGCCGGGTCAGCCGTGTCAGCGGTGGCAGCGGTGGCAGCGGTGGCAGCGGTGGCAGCGGTGGCAGCGGTGGCAGCGGGGCCGGCGCGGGCGGGTGCGCCCCGCGGCGGCCCCGGCGGGGCGGGGGGAGGGGCTCACCACTCGACCAGGGCGAAACTCGCGGCCATGCCGCCGCCGAAGCCGGCCAGCAGGATCAGTTCGCCCGGGCGGAAGGCGCCCTTGCGGACGGCCGCGTCCAAAGTGATCGGGATGGAGGCGGCTCCGGTGTTGCCCAGGTGCGTCACCGTCTTGTGCAGGGTGGCGCGGGGCAGCGACAGGTCCGCGAAGACCTCGTCGAGCATGACGCCGTTGGCCTGGTGCGGAACGAAGTGGCTGACGTCCTCGGGGCCGACGCCGGCCTCGTGCAGGAAACCCTTGACCAGCTGCGGCAGTTCCTCCACCACGAAGCGGCGCACCTCGCGCCCGTCCATCGCGAAGTACTGCAGCCCGGCGTCCAGGGCGTCCGGGCCGGCGGGCAGCCGGCTGCCGCCCGCGGGCACCTGGATCAGGTCCGCGAGAGCACCGAACGTGTGCAGGGCGACATGGCGCACCAGCGGGCCCCGCCCGGTCGGGCCCAGGACCATCGCACCGGCGCCGTCCCCGAACAGGATGACCGTCTTGCGGTCGGCCGGGTCGAGGATGCGCGAGTACACGTCGGCGCCGATGACCAGCGCGTGGCCGCCCCGCCTCAGAATGACGCCGCTGACCGCGGAGAGCGCGAACACGGTGCCCGAACACACCGCGTTGACATCGAACGCCGCGGTGCCGGACGCGCCGAGGTTGCGCTGGACATAGGCCGCCGTCGGCGGCTGGGGCCGGTCCGGCGTGGACGTGGCGACCGCGATCACGGACAGCTGCTCGGCCGTGATGCCGGCCGACTCCATCGCGGCCCGCGCCGCGGCCGTGGCCAGGTCCGACGTGGCCTGCTCCGGGGCGGCCCAGCGCCGCTCGCGGATCGCGGTCTTGCGGGTGATCCAGGCGTCGTCGACGCCGGCCGGCGCGCCCACCTCGTCGTTGGAGACGATCCGCTCCGGCACGTAGGCGCCCGTACCGAGGATCCTGACGTCCTTCATGGGGCTACCCGTACCGAGGATCGTGAGGTCTTCCATGCGGCTGCCCTCCCCTCAGGTGGTGTGGAAAAAGCGGTGTGAACAGGGCGCCGGGCAGGGGGCGGCCCGCGTGCGGCCGCCCCCTGCCCGTGCGGGCCCAGGCGTGCGAGGGCGTTCCCTTTTGGATCGGGTCGGATCAGGCCGCGGTGTCCGGTGCGGTGCACCGCAAAGGCGGAGCATGATCCGCGTACCGGGTGTACGCGGGCCGTGCGACAACGCCGCGAGGTGCCGCACCGCGCGCCGCGGACCCGGGCTGATCCGGAAGAAGCGTCCTAGCGCCGCTGGTAGAGGCGCTTGTGGCCGCTGATCCCGGCCAGCCGGAACGGCCCCGTGGTCTGCTCGGGGGTGGCGTGGTCGCCGCCGTCGGCGGGGAACCTGAACTCGTGCAGTGCCCGGTAGCCGGCGTAGTCGACCGGCGTGCGCCGGGCGATCGCCTCCTGGTTCGCCCCGGTCCGCAGGTGCGCGCGGTAGCCGGCGACCACGGTCCCGGCGAAGAACTCCGCGACGCTGCCGGAGCCGTAGCTGAGGAAGGCGACGGGCCGGCCCGTCAGGTCGTCGGCCTGGTCCAGCAGCGCTGCCAGGCCCAGGTACACCGAGGCGGTGTAGCTGTTGCCGATCACGGTGTTGTAGGCCGTGGTCTGCCCCAGGCCGCGGGCGATGGCCTCCTTGTCGGTGTCGTAGCCGCAGTAGTTCAGCAGGTGACGGTGGGCCTTGTAGGCCATCTTCGTGAACGGCTGGTGGTAGCAGAACGCGGCGAACTCCTCCAGCGAGCGGCCGCCCTGCTCCGCGTAGTCCTTCCAGGTGCCCTCCGCCGCCTGCAGATAGGCGCCGATGGACTCCTGCCCGTCGACCAGGGCCGTATCGCGGTAGTTCGGCCGCCAGAAGTCCATGACGTCGGCGGTGAACAGACCGGAGGGGTCCTCGATGCGCACCAGGGCGGGATCCACCCCGACCAGCATGGCCACCGCGGCCGCACCCTGGGTGGCCTCACCGGGGCTGTCCAGCTCGTACTTGGAGACGTCGCTGGCGATCACCAGGACCTGCTGGGCGGGGTCGCGCTGCACCAGGCCGATGGCGAACTGCAGGGCCGCCGTCGCCCCGTAGCAGGCCTGCTTCAGCTCGACGACACGGGTCGCCGACTGCAGCCCGAGCAGCGAATGGACGTACACCCCGGCCGCCTTCGCCTGGTCGATCGACGACTCGGTGGCGAACACGACCGTGCGGATACGGTCCTTGCCGTGCCGGGCGATGATCGGCGCGGCCGCCGCCGCCCCCATCGTCACGATGTCCTCGTCAGCGGCGGGAACACTCATCGACTCCTGGCCGATGCCCACGTGGTACTTGCCGATCTCGGTGCCGTTGTGTGCGGCGAGCGCCGTGTGCGGCAGGACGAACTCGCCGGTCGCAAACGACAGGTCGTGGATTCCGATGGATATGGACATACCTCATACACCAGCCTTCGCGGTCGTGTTGTCGCGTTCCAATTGCACGTGCGCACGCATGAGTTCACCCGGGTTGGTCTGCGCCGCGAGCAGCGACAGCTCACCGCACAGCACGGTGGCCGCCGCCAGGACGGCGAGCCGGCGGGCGTTCTGTCCGGGCTCGCGGTCGGCCTTGCAGCCCAGCCGGGTCAGATTCGTCTCCACGAACCCCAGGCCCTTGCCGTTGCCGACGGTGCCCACGATCAGGTTCGGCAGGGTGCAGGAGAAGTAGAGGTCGCCGTCACGGTCCTCGGCCATGACCACGCCCTGCGAGCCCTCGACGATGTTGGCCGCGTCCTGGCCGGTCGCCAGGTAGAACGCCAGCAGCATGTTGGCGTAGTGGGCGTTCGCCGAGCGGACCCCGCCCGCCAGGAGGGTCCCCAGCAGGTTCTTGCGGATGTTCAGCTCGACGATCCTGGCGGCCGTCGTGTGCAGCACGTCGGCCACCGCCTCGCGCGGCACGAGGAGTTCGGTGACCACGTTCTTGCCGCGGCCGAGGATGCCGTTGATCGCGCTGGCCTTCTTGTCGGTGCAGTAGTTCGCCGAGATCGATCCGTAGGAGATGCCCGCCACGGTCTGCAGCAGATGCCCCAGCAGCGCGTCGGAGGCGAGCGTGGCCATGTTGTGCCCGGAGGCGTCACCGGTGGAGAACTCGAACCGCAGGAACAGCAGGTTGGCCGTGATCTCGTGCCGGATGCCGATCAGCTGGGCGAACCGGCTGCAGCCGCGCACCACCTCGCGCAGCTCGTCGATACGGGCCTCGATGGTCCGCGCGGCCGTGAGCGCCGTCTGCGCGTCGGTCGCCTCGACGAGCACCGAGCGGGTCATCCGCTCGTCGACGAGGGTGGCGACGATCCCCTTCTCGGCCAGCCGGGAGACCTTCGCGCCGCGCCCCACGGAGGGCCACAGCGGCGACTCGTAGGTGGCGAGCGGTACCTGGGTCTCGGTGTCGGCGACGTTCCCCGAGATGCGCAGGGGGCCCACCCACCTCATCGGGATGCCGGCGATCGCGTGGGCATCAGTCATCGTGTGCTTCCCGTCATCTCGTGGAGGGCGTCGATGGAGCTGGAACGCTGGGCGAGGCGCCGCGTGTCGACGCCCCGGTCGGTACAGAAGGACCTCAGCGCGCCGTGGATCAGCAGATCGCAGCGTGCGAGGTCGGCGGGGGTGCGGGCGCCGAGCATGGTCTGCAGCGCCGCCAGCTGGTCGAGCCAGGCCGCGAGCTGCGCGATCAGCGCATCGACGCCGCCGTCGAGGAGCACGCGCAGGAACCCGCCGGACGATCCGACCGCGCCGGCGCCCAGGGCGAGGGCGCGGGCGACGTCCAGCGGATGGCGCACACCGCCCGAGGCCAGCAGCGGGAAACCGACGTCCTGCGCGTCCAGCAGACAGGCGGCGGTGGACTGCCCCCAGTCGTGCAGGTAGGCGTAGTCGGCCAGCTCACGCCGGCCGTTCTCGATCCGGGCGAAGTCGGTGCCGCCGCGGCCGCTGACGTCGGCCGCCCGCACACCCAGGCTCGGCAGCGCCAGGATCGTCTGACGGCTCAGCCCGTTGCCGACCTCCTTGACGATCACGGGGACGTCGACGGCCGCCGCGATCCGCTCGATCTGCGCCGCCCAGGACCCGAAGGAGCGGTCCCCCTCCGGCATGGGCGTCTCCTGCGCCGTGTTGAGGTGGATCTGCAGGGCGTCGGCCTCGATCAGGTCGACGGCGCGCCGCGCGTTGTCGGCCGACGCCGTCGCGTTGACGTTCGCCATGACGAACCCGTCCGGGTTCTCCTCGCGCAGCACCCGGAAGGTGCCCGCGCACGAGGGGTCCTTGAAATAGGCGTGCATGGAACCCGAGGCGATGGCCACCTTGCTCTCCCGGGCCGCGATGGCCAGATCCCGGTTGATGGCACCCGTCTTGACGCTGCCGCCGGTCATCGCGTTGATGTAGAGCGGCGCCCGCCAGCTGATGCCGGCGAACGTCGTGGCCAAGGACACGTCCGGCCGGTCGATGCCGGCCAGGGCGTGGTGGACGAACGACACCTCGTCGAACTGGTTGCGTCCGCTGTGCGCGTGCTGCTGCTCCATGGCGAGCCGGACGTGGTCGTCCTTGCGCTGGGCGCTGCTCATTCCTGGCTCCTTTCCAGGGCGGGACTCACCGGCAGGGGCAGCACCCCGGCCGCGGCCCACCGTTGCCGTACGTGCGGGAGGCGGTGGGCGGCGTCGGCGTCCAGCAGGGCGATGCCGCAGTCGCCTCCCCCCGCCCCCGAGGGCTTGGCCGCGCCGCCGGCTTCCTCGGCGGCGTCGCACAGGGCCGTCAGCTCGGGCGTGAAGATGCCCAGGCCGACTTCGTCGTCGAGGCGGGCCAGCTCCCGGCGGGCGCGCCGGATCTGGTGCAGCAGGCCCGGCCCGTCGCCGGTCTCGAGCGCGTCGACCGCGGCCCGGACGAAGCCGTTGGTGTTCCGCACGAACGCGCGGTGCGAGGAGGTGCCCCGCCAGGCCCGCCGGTGCAGGCCGGACACCAGGGAGGTGGTGGAGGCCGGGCTGCCGGTCCAGCCGACCTCCAGGCGCAGGCCGTCCGGCGGCGGCAGCCGGCGCACCGCGAACCCCGGCCAGTCGGCGGCCAGGGCCGCCTCGACGCCGCGGCTGCGCGCCAGGTGGAGGACATGGCCGCGGTCGGGCGCCCGGTAGGCGATCCAGCCGCCCCAGGTGCCGGCCGCGAGATCGCCGCCGGAACCCTGCGGATCGATCCGGGCCGTGGCGAGCAGCGCGAGCCGGAAGCGGTCCTCGCGCGAGAGCCGCAGCCCGCAGTACGACGCCACGGCGTCCACCGTCGCCACGGTCACCGCGCCGCTGGAACCCAGGCCGTACTTGCGGCCCGCCTCGTGCAGCGTGCTGGTGACCGCCACGCTCAACGCGGGCACCGGCAGGCCGCGTTCGGCCAGCAGCTCGCCCACGGTCTCGACCGCGGCCACCACATGCGCCGCCTCCTCGCCGCCCCCGCTCAGCCGGCCGCCCTGCCACTGCCGGCGCACCGCCCGCGGATACAGGTCGGAGGAGATCACCACACCGGCGCCGTCCGCGCCGGACACGGTGACGGTGATGTACCGGTCGACCGCCACCAGGATCGCCGTGTTGCCGGGGTCCACCACCGCGTACTCGCCCGCGACGAACAGCTTGCCCGGCGCGCGCCGCACGACGGTCCCCCGGGTGGTCATCGTGCGTCCCCGTCCAGCAGCCGGGCGCCCGGGCCCGGTCCGGCGATGTGCACCGCGCGGCCCGGGGCGGCGCCGCGCACGGCCGCGGCCACCCGCTCCGCGTCCGCGCGCCGGCACAGCACCTTGACGTTCGGCCCGGCGTCCATGGTCACGTAGGCCGCGGTCCCCTCCCGCCGCAGCTGCAGCACCGCGTCGAGCACGCTCAGCGAGGCCGGCGACATGTACCGCACGGCGGGACGCGCCGCCAGCATCGTGGCGTGCATGCCGAGCGCGTTGCGCTCCGCGACCTCTCCGACCGCGTCCAGGTCGCCGCGGCCCAGCGCCGCCCGCATGTCGGCCAGGTCGGCCCTGCTCGAACGCGCCCACGGCTCGTACAGCGGTGAGGTGTCGACGGTGCGGCGCATCGCCTCACGGCTGGAGAGCGCCTTGGGGCCCGCGTCGACGACCGCGATGACCAGCGCCGGGTCGAACCGCTCGGCCGCGTGCACCGGTTCGGCGTACGAGCTCAGGTCCGCCTGCTCGTCCGTGCCGCCGCGCACACCGGCGTGCCACACGGCGAAAGCGCCGAAGATCGACCGCGAGGCCGATCCGGATCCGCGCCGGGCCAGCCGCGACAGGGCGGTGGCATCCGAAGCGAGCCCGTACGCGGCGGCGGCGGCGACGGCCAGGGCGGCGAAACCGCTGGCCGAGGACGCCAGACCCGCCCCGGTGGGGACGGTGTTCTCGGTGTCGACCACGGCCCGGTGGCCGAGCGCGGCCCGCTCCCGTACGAGGTCCAGGAATCCGGCGATCCGCCGGCGGGCCTCTCCCGTCGCCGGTGCGCCGTTGAAGGTGAGCGTGTCGTGCTCCGCGCCGGGGGCGAGCCGGACGCGGGTGGTCGTGGGGAAGACGTCCAGGGTCATCGACAGGCTGTCGGTGCGGGGCAGGAACAGCCGCTCGTCGCTCTTGCCCCAGTACTTCACCAGCGCGATGTTCGGGTGCGCGACGGCGGTGACGGTCACCGCCTCGCCGTCCTCGGACGGGCGCACCGGCGCGGTCCGCTGTTCAGAGCGCATGATCGGCGAGCCTCCTCAGCGGCACGACCCACGTCTGCACGGCGCCGGCCTCGTGCAGCTGCCCGGCGACCTGCCGGGCCCGCTCCGGCTGGGTCAGGGCCAGCACACAGCCGCCCAGACCACCGCCGGTGATCTTCGCGCCGAGACTGCCCGCCCCCAGCGCCGCCTCGACCATCGTGTCGATCCGGCCGGTGCTCAGGCCGGCCGCCCGCAGCAGTTCGTGATAGTCCGTCATCCGCGCGCCCAGCAGGGCTGGTTCGCCCCCGGCGAGGGCGTGGCAGGCCTCGTCGACGAGCCGCGCCGCGGCGCGCAGGAACCGCTCCCGCCCCGCGGCCTGGCTCCTGAACCCCTCCCGCAGCAGTTCCACGGCCTCCCTGGTGCTGCCGGCCGTGCCGCTGTCGGCGATGATGAACAAGCCCTCGCAGCCGATGCTCAGTTCCTGCGCCCTGCCCTCGTGGAACAGCAGCGGCGCCGACGCTCCGACGGTCATGGCGTCGACGCCGCTGGCCCGGCCGTGCGTCACGTTCTCCGCCGTCTGCACCAGGTCGAACGCCGTGCTCTCGCTCAGTTCGCGGCCGAACAGGTCGGCCAGGGCCAGGACGATCGCCCGCGAGTTCGCCGCGCTGGAGCCCAGCCCGCGCCCGGGCGGGATCGCGCCGTCGAGAATCACGTCCAGGTGCGGCCGGCCCGGCACGCCCATGCGCGCCTTGAAGGCGTCGGTCAGCCGCCGCAGACCGTCGGAGGCCTGGGTCACCACCGCCCGGGAGGCGGAACCGGTCATGGTGAAGGACAAGTCGCCCTGGGCGTCGCCGGCCTGGGACGACCACCCCGCGCTGGCCGTGACCGTCAGCTGCGGAACCGGCAGGGCGAGCGCCGGCGTCCCGTAGACCACCGCGTGCTCGCCCAGCAAAATGGCCTTGGCGTGGGCGCGGCCGATACCGACCGAGCGAACCCGGCCGCCTTGTGAGACCCCCTCCACTGAGGTCGGTAGCGTCAACGCACTCAGCTCCCCTTGTCGTTTCTGCATAGAGATCGCAACGTCCAGATCGATAGGAAGGAATGAGGCCGGGCATCAGGCCGGCGCGGATTCCCCGCAGGCTGCATGGCGGCGGCCGGCACCCCGCCCCCGGCGGCGGCCGGGCGGCCGCCCGGCCCCGGCGAAGGCGACGCCCGGCGTGCGCCCGGGAACATCACCGGCCCGCGCCCCGGCCGGGCGGGGTGCCGGGCCGGCGCCGCAGGGCGATCTCCGTGAGCTCGTCGATGTCGAACTCCGAGCGGCAGTTCGGCGCGCCGTAACGGGTGATCTTCCCGCGGCTCACCCACTTCCGGATGGTCGCCTCGGACACCCCGGCGGCGAGCGCGGCCACATTCGTGGGAACAAGCCGGTGGCGTGGCGGTTTCGTCATGCGTCGACACCCTTTCGCTGCCGTTCCATGAGCTGCCTCAGCCGCAGCCATTCGTGCGTTTCCCAGGAATGCCCGGCAGTGCACTCGATGCTCCTGCTCCCCGTGTCCTGACCGTTCTTCACAAAGGCACTTATCGTCCCGCCGCAGTTGTCCACGACACACCTGCGGATCAGTGTGTGGAGGCTGCCGGGATCGGGGTCTATCGCGCTGCGCATTTCCCCGACGAGGCTTTCGATCTCGTCCGCGAAGTCGGCAGCCGGGGGCTGGGAGACGATCCACTGAAGGTGCTGTGCCAAAAACCGGGCCAGCTGGGGAACCGAACGGGCCGGGGAGGCGATGCCGAGCTCTTCCACCACGATTTCCGACCAGGACTCCAGCGTGGCAAGAATGTTGTACCGGGCGTCGAGAACCGCGACGTTCAGGTGATCGCGCCCGCGGCTCCCCGAGACCCTGGTGGGGTTGGACCGCCTCGACGCCGGCGACACCTGGTGCAAGGACTCCTGGTGGAGGCCGGGAAGCGTCCCCAGACCGCGGGCCGTCCGACCGATGCACGCGGCACAAAGGACGGACCCGGCGGCGGCGCGGCCGGCCCGGGCGTGCGCTCTGGGGCACGGGTCGCTCTTCATCGAATCTCCTTCATGAGGCGGCTCGCCCTTTGCGACCGTCATGAACCGCACGGGGCTTCCCGGCGCTGCCGGTAAGGGGCGGAGTGTGAAAATCCCGCACTCGTCATCGATCGCGGCCATGGGGGAACTCGGCGTTCCTTTCCATATCCCGGTCGTGTCGGCGTGGTTCTGGGCCCGGTGAAGGCCCGGTGCTGCTTTTCGACGAACGTACCGACCGGTGCTGGAGTCCCGATACAGCCCCGTTCGCAGCCCGCCGGAGATGACCCGGCCGGTCCGCCGCGGCCTGCCGGACCCTTTCCCGCCCCGCTTCTCAAGCCGGGTTCCATCCGGTTCCGAGCACTGATTGAGCGCCTGCACCGACCGTGGCGGAGGAAGGAGGCACTTGTGGACGGTACGCATGGAGGCGAACGCGCAGTAAGCGCCGTACGCACCGCAGGGCCGCCCGAGACGGCGGCCGTTCGATATGTTCTTCACGACCCGGTTCCACCCGGCTCTGCGGACATCGGGGAATCCGCCCTGTCCCACCGGGGCGAAGCGTCGACGCACTTGGAGGTGTGCCTCGTCGGCGCAGGGCCGCGGGGCCTGTCCGTACTGGAACGGCTCAGCGCACAGGAACGGAAGTCGCCCCGCTGGGACACCGTCACCGTGCACGTCGTCGACCCCGACCCGCCGGGCGCGGGACGGGTATGGCGCCCCACACAGTCCCGGCACCTGCTGATGAACACCGTGTCCTGCCAGGTCACGGTCTACACCGACGCCAGCGTCCGCATCGACGGCCCGCTGGACGAGGGACCGAGCCTGTACCAGTGGGCCAAGGCCCTGGTCTCGCACACCCTCGAGGCCGCCCCGGACGCCGGCTACGACGACCAGGTCCTCGCCGAAGCACGCCGCCTGGGACCCGACACCTACCCCACCCGCGCCCTGTACGGCTGCTACCTGACCTGGGCGTTCCAGCGGGTCGTCGCAGGCGCCGCCGCCCACGTGACGGTCCGCACGCACCCCCTGCGGGCCGTCGCCCTCGAAGACGACGGCGCCCCGGCCGGGCAGCCCGCACCGCAGACCGTCGTCCTCGAGGACGGCACCCGGCTGACCGGCCTGTCCGCGGTCGTCCTCGCCCAGGGCCACGTACCCGCCCAGCCCACGCGCACCGAGCGGGAACTGGCCCGGTACGCCGGACACAACGCACTGACCTACCTGGCCCCCGCCAACCCCGCCGACGTCGACCTGTCGGGCATCCGGCCCGGCGAGCACGTACTGCTGCGCGGACTGGGGCTCAACTTCTTCGACTACCTGGCACTGTTCACCCACGGCAGGGGCGGCGTCTTCACCCGCGTCGACGGCCGGCTGGCCTACCGGCCCTCGGGCCGCGAACCGCGCCTGTACGCCGGCTCCCGGCGCGGCGTGCCCTACCAGGCACGCGGCGAGAACGAGAAGGGCGCCCACGGCCGCTACTACCCCCGCCTGCTGACGGCCGGCTACATCGCGGACCTGCGCGCCCGCGCGCCCCGCCGCGGCGCCATCGACTTCGCCGCCGACCTGTGGCCGCTCGTGTCCAAGGAGGTGTGCGGTGTCTACTACGCGGCCCTGCTCACCGCACGCGGTGAACTCCCCGACCAGGTCGAGGAGTTCACCGAGGCCTATCTGGAAGCCGAACCCGGACCGGACGAGGACGCGCTCCTCGACGCGAGCGGGATCGACACCGCCGAGCGCTGGGACTGGGAACGCGTCGCACGCCCCTACGGCGACCGCGTCTTCGCCGACCAGGCAGCCTTCCGCGGCTGGCTGCGCGCCCACCTCGACAACGACGTCCGCCTGGCCCGCCAGGGCAACGTCAGCGGACCGGTCAAAGCCGCCCTCGACGTCCTGCGCGACCTGCGCAACGAACTGCGGCTCGCCGTCGACCACGCCGGACTGACCGCCGCGTCCCACCGCGACGACCTCGACGGCTGGTACACCCCGCTCAACGCCTATCTGTCCATCGGCCCCCCGGCCTCCCGCATCGAGGAGATGGCCGCGCTCATCGACGCGGGCATCCTCGACGTGATCGGCCCCGGCCTGCACGTCAGCGCCGACCCGCACGACCCGCTCGGCCCCTGCTTCACCGCCACGTCCAGCGAGATAGCCGGCGCGGCGGTACGGGCCACCGTCCTCATCGAGGCCCGCCTGCCCGAGATCGACCTGCGGCGCACCGCCGACCCGCTGATGAGCCGGCTGCTGCGCACCGGAGGGTGCCGTCCGTACCGCATCCCCGACGACGGCAGCGGCGGCGCGCACCACGAGACCGGCGGCCTCGCCGTGTCCGAGCGGCCCTACCACCTGATCGACGCCCGAGGCGTCCCGCATCCGCGGCGCTTCGCCTACGGCGTGCCCACCGAGTCCGTGCACTGGGTGACCGCCGCCGGCATCAGGCCCGGCGTCGGCTCGGTCACCCTGGAGGACTCCGACGCCATCGCGGCGGCGGTCCTCGCCCTGCCCGGACTTCCCGCTCCCGCGCCGCGGCGGGACACCGTGACCGAGAAGGCGCGCACATGAGCGCCGTGCACGCGTCCCCGCGGACGGGAACCCTCACCGCCCACCTGGACGCGGGGCTGCTCTCCCCGGTCCGGGCGGGCACCCCCGTCGAGGCCGCCGTCGGCGACAGCGCCTGGCTGCAGGCGATGCTCGACGCGGAGGCGTCCCTGGCCCGCGCCCAGGCCCGCTGCGGCACGGTCCCCGCCCAGGCGGCCGCGGCCATCACGGCCGCCGCCCGCGCGGACCTGCTCGACCTGCGCGAACTGGCGCTGGCCGCACGGGAGACCGCGAACCCGGTCGTGGGCCTGGTCAAGGCGCTGACCGCGGTCGTCGCCCAACGCTGCCCGCAGGCCGCCGAGTACGTGCACCGCGGCTCGACCAGCCAGGACGTCTTCGACACCGGCGCCATGCTGGTGGCCCAGCGCGCCCTGCGCCTGATCACCGCCGATCTGCGCGCCGTCGCCGAGGCGCTGGCCGGCCTCGCGGCCGCCCACCGCGACACCGTGATGGCGGGCCGCACCCTGGCCCTGCACGCCGTGCCCACGACCTTCGGGCTCAAGGCGGCCGGCTGGCGCCAGCTCGTGCTGGACGCCGCCGAGCGTCTCGAACGGGTCGCCGGCACCCTCCCGGTGGCGCTCGGCGGCGCGGCCGGAACCCTGGCCGGCTATCTGCAGTACGCGGGCCAGGACACCGACCCCGCGGCCCTGCCCGGCGAACTCGGCGCCGCGTTCGCCGACGAAACGGGCCTGAGCGCCCCCGTCCTGCCCTGGCACGCCCTGCGCACCCCCGTCGCCGACCTGGGGGCCGCCCTCGCCCACACCACCGGCGCCCTCGGCAAGATCGCCGCGGACGTACTGGTCCTCACCCGCACCGAGGTCGGGGAGGTGGCCGAAGGCGCGGTCGCCGGACGGGGCGCCTCCTCGGCCATGCCGCACAAACGCAACCCCGTGCTCGCCACCCTGATCCGCTCCGCCGCCCTGCAGGTGCCCGCCCTGGCCACCGTACTGATGCAGTGTCTGCCCACCGAGGACGAGCGCTCGGCCGGCATGTGGCACGCGGAGTGGCAGCCGCTGCGCGAGGCCCTGCGGCTCACCGGCGGCGCCGCGCACACGGCCGTCGAACTCGCCCGCGGACTCACCGTCCACCCGCAGCGCATGCGCGCCAACCTCAACGCCACCGGCGGACAACTCGTCTCCGAACGGGTCTCGGCCGTCCTGGCGCCACGCATCGGCAAGACAGCCGCCAGGGAACTGCTCACCCAGGCCTCGCTGCTCGCCTCCCGCACCGGCCTGCCGCTGGCCGACGTACTCGTCCAGACACCACAACTGGCAGGCGTGCTGAGCCGGGAGGAGGTGACCGCGCTGCTCGACCCGGCCGGCTACACCGGCGTCGCCGGCCCACTGGTGGACCAGGCACTCACCCGACCGGGACACCCACGGACCCCGCCGCCCTGACGAGCACACCGATACGCGGACCGGCCCCGCCCCACACACCAGCCCGGGCCGCACCCCGGGCACCCGCAGCGCAGCCGACCACCACGGGCCGGCCACACCGTCCCGCCCGGCCACCCGACGTCCAGGGCGGCCCGCAGCCCAGCCGCCCGGCACGGGCCGGGCACACCGTCCCGGCCGGGCACACCCGTACGGGGAGAGCACCCGCCGTCCCGGCCGGGCACCCGCAGCGCGGGCGGGCACGCGGTCCCGGCCGGCCGCCTGCCGTGCCTGGCGGGCCGCAGTGCAGCCGCCCGGCGCGGGCCGGTCACAGCGTTCCGGCCAGGCACACCCGTACGGGGAGAGCACCCGCCGCCCCGGACACCCACCCGCCGTCCCGGCCGGGCACCCCGCTGTGCCGGGCGGCCACGCCGTCCCGGCCGGGCGCCTGCCGGTCGGGCCGGGCGCCGCTGCTCGCGGGCGTTCGCCCGGGCCGGGGGAGAACCCGCCGTGACCGAGGGCGTCCTGCGCCGGTCACGCGCCGGGCGCCGCCGGGGCCGGAGTCCACGCCACGCCATGCCGTCCCCGGCTGCACCCGTGCCGTCCGGGCGGGTCGGGCCGGGCGCCGGCGGCGGGTGGCCGGCCTCGCCGGCCCGACGGCGCCTGCAGCCCAGGTCCGGCCGCTCCTGGCGCGGCGCCCGTCCGGCATCTGCGCTCGAGTCCGCCTCGAGTCCGCCTCGCGTCCGCCTCGAAGGCCGCTCGAGGCGCCGCACAGCCCGGCCGCGCAGACGGCCCCGCACCGCATGATGCAACCACAACGCACAGGGGAGGCGGCCGAGTTGAGTATGGACGCACGTGTTGTCGACGGGGGCGGCGGCCACGGCCACGCCGTGGTGATCGGCTCGAGCGTCGCCGGGCTCACCGCGGCGCGGGCCCTGGCCAACTTCATGGACCACGTCACCGTGATCGAGCGCGACCGGCTGCCCCGCGGACCCGGCCGCCGCCGAGGCGTACCCCAGGCACGTCACACCCACAGCCTCATGACCGCCGCCCACCAGGGCCTGGAGCGGCTGTTCCCCGGCATCCGCCGCGACCTCACCCGTGCCGGAGCCGTCCATGTCCGCCTCCCCGAGGACGCGCTGCTGCTCGGCCCGGCCGGCTGGCTGCCCCGCTTCGACTCGGGCCTGTCGATGCTCAGCGCCGGCCGAGACCTCCTCGACTCGGTGATACGCGACCGGCTGCGCGCCGACCCCAGGGTGACCTTCCTGCCCGGACACGAGGTCGTCGCCCTGCAGCCGGGCCCCCAGGACACCGTCACCGGCGTATGGGCACGCGGCCGGGACCGCACGGCACCCGACGGCTTCACCCCCCGGCGGCTGATCCCGGCCGAGTTCGTCGTGGACGCCTCCGGACGCGGCTCCCGCGCCCCGAAGTGGCTCGCCGAACTCGGCTACGAACCACCCGCCGAAACCGTGGCCGACACCCGCACCGCGTACGCCACCACCCTGTACGCACCGCCCCTCGGCCATGTCGCCGACTGGAAGAGCCTCATGCTCATGGCCGCGCCCGGCGACCCCCGCCAGGGCATGCTCCACCCCGTCGAAGGCGGCCGCTGGTCGGTGTCGCTCAGCACCGGCGACGGCACACCGCCGCCCGCCGACCACGAGGAACTGCTGCGTGCCGCCGGCGCCCTGCGCAGCCCGCTGCTGCGCGACCTCATCGAGACCGCCACCCCGCTCGGCCCCGTCTACGGCGCCGGCCGCACCGAGAGCCGCTGGCGCCACTACGACAAGCTGCGCCGCTGGCCCGACCAGTTCCTCGTCGTCGGCGACGCCCTCGCCGCCCTCGACCCGGCCCACGGCCACGGCATGACACTCGCCGTGCAGTGCGCCCTCGTCCTGGACGACATGCTCACCGCCCACGGCACCGCGGTCGGCATCAGCCACCGCCTGCGCCGGGCCCTCGCCCACCGCCTCGCCCCCGCCTGGCGGCTGAGCACCCGCACCCCGCAGGCGGGCCCGGACCAGGACCCGCCGGCCGGGCTGCGCGCCCGGCTCGGCGGACGGTACGCCTCCCGGATCGCCGCCGCCGCGACCACCGACCGGCACGCGGCGACCCTGCTGCTCCAACTGCACCAGTCGGCCGACCCGCCCGCCGCGGCGCTGCGCACGCACGCGCTGCGGGCCGCACTGCGCCCCCGGCGCGACCCGGCCCCCACAACAGCGCCGCCCAGCCTCACCCACGGCCCCCACGCCCGCCGGCGCCGTCCCGTCACCCCGTCTCCGCCGGCCATCGGCGTCTCCGCCGGCTCCACCCGGCCGCGGCCCGGCGGCTCCTCGGCCCACTGGCCGGCCGCGGCACCGGCCGGCGAGCGAAAGCGACCGTGAACACCCCGCTTTCCGGCCACCTGGCCCGTTGCACACCGTCGCGGGCCGAAAAACGCTGCCCTACGCTCCGGGCATGACGGGAGTGACACAACTACCGCAAAACAAAACCTACTTGGCTGACGAACAGCCCCCGCACGCCGCCAACCAGCCACAAAAACACGGCCTGTTGCACCCGAGGAACGGCATCACGCAACCGGGCCGCTCACAACTCACTCAAGAATCACTTGAGTTCACACTTGAGTCTGGCTTGAGCGCGGTTGTTCTGTTTGGTTCCGCGTGGATAGCGTTTCATCCGCTCCAGGGCACGGGCCCGCTTGCGCCGCGGCAGGCCGCCCTCACCACCGACCGCTCACCGGCCGGACCGGGTGTGCCTGTGACAGCCGAGCGGCGAGGGGAGGGTGCGCGGGTATGAGCACGACCGAGGAGAGGGCGCCGCACAGTGCGCGCACCACGGCGCCGAAGGGCGAACGCGTCGCCGACTGGGCGGACGAACGGCTCGGGATCTACAACTTCCGGTTCCTGATCCGCAAGGTCTTTCCCGACCACTGGACCTTCATGTTCGGTGAGATAGCGCTCTACAGCTTCATCGTGCTGCTGCTCACCGGTGTCTGGCTCACCATGTTCTTCGACCCGGGCATGACGGAGACCGTCTACCAGGGATCACACGTCCCGCTGCAGGGCATCCCGATGTCCCAGGCCTACGCCTCCACCCTCGACATCACCTTCGACGTACGCGGCGGCCTGCTCATCCGGCAACTGCATCACTGGTCGGCCCTGGTCATGATCGCCGCGCTCTGCATCCACACCCTGCGCCACTTCCTCACCGGCTCGTTCCGCAGGCCGCGCGAGGTCAACTGGCTGATCGGCTTCACCCTGCTCGTCCTGGTCACCCTGGAAGGCTTCGTCGGCTACTCACTCCCCGACGACCTGCTCTCCGGCACCGGCCTGCGCATCGCCGAAGGCGTCACCCTCGCCATCCCGGTGGTCGGCACCTACCTGACGATGTTCCTGTTCGGCGGCGAATACCCGAGCCACGAGATCATCCCCCGGTTCTACAGCATCCACATCCTGCTGCTCCCGGGCATCATCCTGGCCCTGGTCACCGTCCACCTGATCTACGTCTTCTACCACAAGCACACCCAGTTCCCCGGCCCCGGCCGCACCGAGAACAACGTCGTCGGCCAGCCCCTGATGCCGGTGTACACGGCCAAGGCCGGCGGGTTCTTCTTCCTCGTCTCCGGCCTGCTCACCCTGCTGGCCGGCACCGCCCAGATCAACCCCGTGTGGACCTACGGCCCCTACCGCGCCGACCAGATCTCCCAGGGCTCCCAGCCCGACTGGTACATGGGCTTCCTCGAAGGCGCCCTGCGCGCCATGCCCGCCTGGGAGTTCGTCCTGCCCGGCGGCTACACCGTCAACATGGGCGTCCTGATCCCGGCCGTCATCCTGCCCACCCTGATGATGGCGGTGATCGCCCTGTGGCCGTTCCTGGAAGCCTGGGTCACCGGCGACAAACGCGAACACCACCTCCTGGACCGCCCCCGCGACCACCCCACACGCACCTCGTTCGGCATCGCCTTCGTCTCGCTCTACCTGGTGCTGTTCTTCGGCGGCGCCAACGACGTCCTGGCCGAACGCTTCCACCTGTCCCTGAACCAGATCACCTGGGCGGTACGGATCGGGATCTTCCTCGTCCCGGCGCTGACCTACATCGTGACCCGGCGGATCTGCCTCGGCCTGCAACTGCGCGACCGCGACAAGCTCCTGCACGGCCGCGAGACCGGAAAGATCAAGCGCCTGCCGCACGGCGAGTTCGTCGAGGTCCACGCACGCCTCGACCGCGACCAGGAGTACACCCTGCTGTCCAGGACGATCCCCGAGGTGCTCCCCGCGCCCGCGGCCGGACAGGACGGCGTGCCCAACCCGCGGATCCGCAAGGAGGTGCTGCGCCACCGGCTCAGCCGCTGGCTGTACGGCGGGCAGATCGCCAAGCCCACGCCGCGCGAGATGCGGCAGGCTCTGGAACACCTCGGACACTCCTCCGACGGGCACGCCCCGTCCGACGGACACGCCTCTCCCAACGGACACGCCTCGTCCAACGGACACGTCTCGTCCAACGGGCACGCCCCGTCCGACGGACACCTGGAAACCGGCAGGCGGCCCGCCGCCGAGGAACGGGAGCCGGACCAGGAACTGCACTGACCCGAGGCACCACGCACAGGACCGGGCCGGCACGGCGGCGCGGGTGATCAGGGGACGGTCACCCGCGCCGCCGCCGTCGCACCGGGGCGGCGGTGCGCACGCCACCCGGCCGCCGGCCGCCGTCACTCCGCGCACCGTCACTCCGCGCACCGGCAGTGCGTGACCCGGCAGTGCGTGACCCGGCCCCGTGACGCGGACCGGGCCGCCACGGAGCGTGCGCGGGTGCGCGGCCGCAGCACCGACGAACGTCCGCACAGCGCGCGAGGCCCGCCCGACCGGGCGGGCCGAACTCACTTTCCGGCGCTGATGCCGCAGCGCCGACGGAGGCCCCCATGAGCCGAACCCCATGGCACCGGGCTGGACCCCGGGCCGAGTCCATCACCCGGGCGCGCACCGGCCTGTCGGAGGATCTGCGCGGGCGCCAGCGCCGCTACATCGTGGCCATGCTGGTGCGCAGCGCCTGTGTGGTCCTGATGGCGGTCACCTGGAACCGCTGGCCCGCCGTCGCCGTCTGCGCCCTCGTCGCCGGGGTGGTCATCCCCTACGTCGCCGTGGTCGCCGCCCAGGCGGGATGGCGCCAACAGCGCGGCACCCGGATCGCGCTGGTCGAGGTCCCCGAAGAGCCCGAAGAGCACGTCACCCGCGTGCCCCTCGAACCCACCCTCATCCTGCCGCCGGAACGCAACACGGCCGCCTGAGCGGGCACCTGCTCCGGCTGCGCCCGCTTCCCGCCCGGCGCACCGACCGCCCCCCGCCGCCCGCGCCCCCGCCCCCGCCGCCGGCCCCGCGGACGGCCCTGCCGTGCGGGATCTGACCCGCGGCCGCGGGCGGTAAGGCGCGAGCCGGCCCGCAAGCCGGCGTCCACGGCGGGTACGCAGACCGTGCCCCACGTGGTGAGGCGGACGAGTCGCCGGTGGGGGAGCGGCCGGTGCGGGGAGCGGCGCCGGAGCAGTGGCCGGCATCCGGCGGCCGGGCCCGGCCCGGTGCGCATCGACGGCCACGGCCGCCCGTTCCGTACCACCAGCATCAAGGCTCTGCCGCACCACTGGTACCGCAGCCCCGCCGGCTGGGTCCCCCTGCCCACCGGCGGCTGACGGGCCGTCGGCCGCAGCCGAGGGCCGCCCGGCCGGGCGCGAGTGGTCCCCCGCATCCCAGGAAGGCGTCCCAGGGCTCCCTGTTTCCGCAGCTCAACAGGGGTGGGACGGTCCCGCTGTCCCGCGTGTGGGGGCAGCTGTTGCCGGGGGTCCGCGGCGTCCTGGAATCTGTGGATGTCGCACCGGCCGAGGCGGCACGACCACCCTGACGGCCGGCACGACGACCACCACCCTGCGCTTGTGCACCGGGACACCTCTGTGTCCGGGCGGCGTGCGGCGCCTGGCACCACCCGCCGTCCCACGACGCAGAGAACACCCGCGTTCGGACCAGAGAAGGAAGCCATCACATGAACAGGAACACCTCCGCACGCCGTCGTCCGGGCCGCCGCGCGGCGGTCGCCGCCGGCCTCGTCCTGGCCCTCGGGCTCGGTGCGGCGGCGCAGGCCTCCGCCGCTCCGCGGACCGCCGGCGCCCCGGTCAGCGCTTCCGCCCCGTCGACCGCGCTCTCCGACTCGGGCGCGCCGCTGTCCGGCCGCCAGATGATCCGGGTGCTGAAGTCCATGCTGCCCAAGGGCGCGAAGGTCTCCGACGAGCAGGGCCAGGAAGGCTACGCCGCCCTGGTCTGGGACGACGGCCGCGGAAAGAGCATGATCGGGGTGAACGCCCAGCACGACATGGGCGACGTCCTCGAGGGGCTCATGGGCTGCGAGGGCGAGTACATCGCCTGCCAGGCCCTGACCCTGGCCGACGGCACCCAGGTCAAGCGGGCCAAGCGGGCATCGGAGAAGGGCGGCTCCGCCGTGGTGTGGCTGGTCGACACCCTCCACCCCGACGGCCGCCGGGTCCTCGTCCAGGAGGTGAACTCCTACGCCGAGGGCGGCCCGGTGACGCGGCCGAAGCCCCCGCTCACGCTCGACCGCCTGCAGACCATCGCGCTCGACTCTCGGTGGGCGCCCTGACCGGATCGCCGTCCGGACGCGGTGTGCTCACACGGCATCGCAGATACGGGCGCCCGACCGCTGCAGCCGCGCGGAGATCAAGTCCGGCCGCAAGGGCGGCGACGGCACGCGCACTGACGTGCCCCGCCGTGTGACCGCATCCTGCAAGGCCGCCGCCCGTCCCACATGGGACGGGCGGCGGCCTTGCAGGCACGTGTCGCAGCGTGCGTGACGAGCGGCCCTGCGCCGTGGCCGGCGGCCGGACAACGCGAAGGTCCCGGTTCCCGGCAGCCACATCACGTGCGGGGCGGAGTGCGAGCGCGTCCCGTCCCCCCTGCTCTGGCCGGGGGAGTCGCCGCCCCGGTCAGGGGAAGCCATCGGCGCCGCAGGTGAGTTGGCGGAGAACCCCGGGCAACCCTCGCGTCCAAGGCCCGTAAGCCCGTGGCCTGTTACCCGAAGCCCGAGGCCCGAAGCCCGAAGCCCGTGGTGGCGCCGCCGCCCCGCCGGCCCCCGGCGGTGTGTGCCGCGCCTGCACGCCGGACGGCGGTCACCCCGGCCGGCCGGGCCGGGGTGACCGCCGTGGGCGGGTGCGGGCCGCCGGCGGTGTGCTCAGTGCCCGGTCTTCTCCGCCGGCCGGTTCTGCCAGGGACGGCACACCCCCAGGAAGGAGGCGATCGCGGCGAGCGCGCTGCCGAGCTGGATCACGGCCATCGGCACCGCCGTCTCCTTGCCCGCGATGCTCACGAGCGAGGAGGCGACCGCCCCCATGACGAAGCAGGACGTGCCGACCAGCGCGGAGGCGGAACCCGCGGCGTGCGGGGTGCGCATCAGGGTGAGCGCGTTGGTGTTGGGCAGGATCAGCCCGAGCGCGGAGATCATGACGAAGAGACTGGCCGCGAGGGGAACCGTGCCCACGTCGCCGAAGGCGCCTGCCGTCACCAGCAGCAGCGACACCCCGGCCAGGGCGAGCACCGCCAGGCCGCATCCGAGGGCCTTGTCCAGGCGGACCCGGCCGACCAGGATCTTGCCGTTGATCTGGCCGACGATCATCAGCCCCAGCGAGTTGACGCCGAAGAGCAGCGAGAAGGTCTGCGGGGACGCCCCGTAGATGTCCTGGATCACGAACGGCGAGGCGGCGATGTACGAGAACAGCGCGCCGTAGGTGAAGCCGTTGGTCATCAGGTATCCGGTGAAGACCCGGTCGGCGAAGAGCCCGCGCATGATCCACAGCGCTCCGCGTACTCCGCCGCTCTGCCGCCGCTCGGGCGGCAGCGTCTCGGGCAGCCGGCGCCAGACGAGCAGGGTGAGCGCGACGCCGATCGCGGCGAGGAGGAGGAAGATGCCCCGCCAGTCGGTGAGGTGCAGGATCTGTCCGCCGATGACGGGCGCGACGATCGGGGCGATGCTGGAGATCAGCAGCAGGGTGGAGAAGAACCGGGCCATCGCCAGACCGTCGTAGAGGTCGCGCACGACGGCACGGGCGATGACGATCCCCGCCGACCCCGCCAGCCCCTGCAGCAGCCGGAAGCCGATCAGCACCTCGGCGTTCTGCGCGAGGGCGCACATCACGGCGGCGACGACGTAGGCGACCAGCCCGGCCAGCAGCGGTCTGCGCCGCCCCCACCGGTCGCTCATCGGACCCACCACGAGCTGCCCGATCGCCATGCCGGCCAGGCACGCGGTGAGCGTGAGCTGCACGGTCGTCGCGGTCGAGTCCAGGGTGCGGGTGACCTCCGGCAGGGCCGGGAGGTACATGTCCATCGACATCGGCGGCACCGCGGCGAGGGCACCGAGCAGGATGGTGACCAAAAGCCCCGTCCGCCGCACCGACCTGTCCGCGCCGGCCGCGTCCCCGCCGCCCTTCGCCGGGGACCGCCCCCTGGGGAACCGCCGGCCTCCGGCGGTGGCTTCCTCGGCTTTCTGAGACATGCGCCCTCCGCGTCAACTCGTTACGTGGCCAAGGCCGATGCTCGCAGCAGACCGCTACAGAACCGGCAGCGCGCGGGTGGCGCCCGAGGCCGGGTGATACTCCGGCCAGGCCCTTCGTCCGCCGAGGTCGAGACTCGTCAGTGCGCTGCTCGAGTTTTGCTCGGAACGCCTCGGATCCCTTCAAAACGGCCTTGGCGCAAGGAGTTCGGCCGTGTCACTATTTCCGCACGCCTTCCCTGCCCGAAAACATTCACGGGGCGGGGGATTGAGCATCTGTACACCGGTTCTGTACTGGTGAGGCCGCGTCCGTTACCGGCACGGCACAGGTTTCCTCTCGCATCGAATCCCCGCGCGCCGCGGTGTTTTCCCGTGTGCTGCGCTCTCTCCGGAAGCTGTGCGCAGATTCGTCACGTACAGAAGGCAGACTCTAGAGAAAGTAGAGCCCAAATATGCCCAGGTTGTGCAAGCCCGCGGTGAGCGCGCCGGAACACGTCATCACGATCGACGAGACTCTCGAGTTCGCAGCGAAAGCCCATGCCGGAAAGCCGCAGCTTCCCCTGGCGCTCCGGCTCATCCGCAACACCGGAGTGCTGAAGCGGCACATCGTCCAGCCCATCGAGCAGACGCTCAAGCACCCGGGCCTGACGGAACGCAACCGCATCTACGAGGCCGAGTCCCGGAAGCTGACCCCGCCGGTCATCGAAGAGGCCCTGCAGAACGCCGGCCTGGCGGCCCGTGACATCGACGCGATCATCTACGTGTCGTGCACCGGCTTCAGCATGCCCTCGCTGACCGCCTGGCTGATCAACACGCTCGGCTTCCGCTCCGACACCCGCCAGATACCCATCGCCCAGCTCGGCTGCGCGGCGGGCGGCGCGGCGGTCAACCGGGCCCACGACTTCTGCCTGGCCCACCCCGGCACCAACGTCCTGATCGTCTCCTGCGAGCTGTGCTCGCTGTGCTACCAGCCCGACGCCGACGACATCGGCTCGCTGCTGTCCGACGGGCTGTTCGGCGACGCGGTCGCGGCCGCCGTGGTGCGCGGCAACGGCGGTGTCGGCATCGAGCTGGAGCGCAACGCCTCCTACCTCATCCCGCACACCGAGGACTGGATCTCCTACGCGGTCAAGGACACCGGCTTCCACTTCCAGCTGGACCGCCGCGTGCCCGGCACGATGGAGCCGCTCGCCCCGGTGCTGCGCGAGTTCGCCAAGGACCACAGCTGGGACGCCGGCAGCCTCGACTTCTACATCGTCCACGCCGGCGGCCCGCGCATCCTGGACGACCTCGCCAAGTTCCTCGAGGTCGACCGGTCGGTGTTCCGCCACAGCTGGTCGACGCTGACCGAGTACGGCAACATCGCCAGCGCCGTCGTCTTCGACGCGGCCCGCCGCCTGTTCGAGGAGGACACCCCCGTCCAGGACGCCACCGGTCTGATCGCGGGATTCGGCCCCGGCATCACCGCCGAGATGGCGCTGGGCCGCTGGAGCGTCGACGGCCCCCGAGAGCTGGACTGAGTCCGACGCGGGCGCGACCGAACGTCACTCGAGTGAAACTCCGCGCGGACAAAGGAAGCTGACCACATGACTGGCCTCATCCTCCCGCCCGGTCAGGGGCGAAAGCTGATCACCAAGGCGCAGGAAGTGACCTTCAAGGCCACACAGGAGCACGGCTCCTCCATATCGATCTTCGAGGTGGTCGTACCTCCCGGATTCGATGTCGGGGCGCACGTCCACAGCGATGCCCAGGAGTTCTTCTACGTCCTGGAGGGGGAGCTGCAGCTCCTGGCCTTCGAGCCGGCCCGGCGCACCGCACAGGACTGGCACGAATGGGAGTCGCCCGGCGGGGACAAGGCCGTCCGTGCCACCGAGGGCGCCTCCATGTTCGTGCCACCCGGAACTCCGCATGCCTTCAGGAACGCCTCCGACAAACCGGCGCGGATGCTCTTCCAGTGCTATCCGTCGCCCGTTCACGAGCGGTACTTCGAGGAGATCGCGGAGATCTGGGCGGCCGGCGGGATCAACCCCGACGCCATCGACGAGATGCGCAAGCGCTACGACGTCAGCCAGATCACGCCGCAGCGCTACGAACCGCCTGTTCCTCTCGATCCCCAGTCCTCCGAATAGCGCGGAGCGTAAACAGAGATGAGTGACAACGAAAAGATCCCCCTGGTTTTCGCGAGCCTGGGGGAGAAGGAGCTGGCCGCCGTCGCCGAGGTGTTCGCCTCGGGATGGCCGGCCGGCCAGGGACCGAAGGGCAAGGCCCTCGAGGCCCAGCTGAGGCAACGGTACGCAGCCGGTGACGCGGTCGCGGTCAGCAACTGCGGCGCCGCCCTGCACCTGGCGATGCTCGCGTTCGGCGTACAGCCGGGCGACGAGGTCATCGTCGCCGACTACACCTTCCCCGCCCCCGCCCACGCGGTGCGCTACGTCGGCGGCACGCCCGTCTTCGCCGACGTGCGCGCCGACACCGGCACCGTGGACCCGCAGTCGGTGGCGGACCTCGTCACCCCCCGCACCGTCGGCATCATCGCCGTCGACACCGTCGGCCTGCCCGCGGACTACGCACCCCTGCAGGCCATCGCCGACCGGCACGGGCTGTTCCTCGTCGAGGACGCCGCCTGCGCGGTCGGCGCGACCTACCAGGGACGCGAAGCGGGCGCACTGGCCGAGGTGGCCTGTCTGTCCTTCCACGGACGCAAGGGAGCCACCAGCGGCGAGGGCGGCGCCCTCATCGCCACCGACCCGGCCGTCGGCGCGAAGGCACGCCAGCTGTCGTCGTTCGGCATCGGCAGCATCTTCGACATGGGCCAGGTCATCGGCCTGCCGATCCCCGAGTTCACCGAGATCGGCTACAACTTCAAACTCTCCGACATCGCCGCGGCGATCCTGCAGGTCCAGCTCGGCCGTATCGAGGAGCTCATGCAGCGCCGGCGCGCCGTCGCCGCCCGCTACGCCGAACTCCTCGCCGACGAGGAACTGCTGACGGTGCCGCACGTGCCGGCCGACCGCACCCACGCCTGGCAGTCCTACCTGGTCACCCTGGACCCGGGCGTCGACCGCGGGGCTGTCGCCACCGAACTGCGCGCCCAGGGCATCGGCACCCTGCACGGCACCTGGGCCAGCCATGTGCAGCCCGCGTTCGACGCCAAGCAGGTCTGCCCGGTCTCGGCGGACCTCTTCCAGCGCAACCTCGGCATCCCCATGCACGCCGAGCTGACCATGAGCCAGGTCGAGCGGGTCTGCGAGGTCCTGCGCAGCGCGCTGCGCACCCACGCCAAGCCCGCCCGGACCCTGAAGGGAGCGGCATGACGAACAACCAGCCTGCACCGGACGGTGTGATGAGGCTGATCAACGGCTACTGGAACACCGGCGTCATCGGCGCCGCGGCCACCCACGCCGTCTTCACCCACCTCGACAACGGCGCCGGCACGGCCGCCGAGGTCGCCGCCCGCGCCGGCATCTCCGAGCGCGGCGCACAGGGCCTGCTGGACGGCCTGGTCAGCGTGGAACTGGTGGTGCTCCAGGACGGCCGCTACCGCAACACGCCCGAGGCGTCCGCCTTCCTCGTCGAAGGCAGGCCCGCCTCCCTGGCCGGCTTCGCCAAGCTGAAGCTGCAGCACACCGGCAGCCTCATCGACCTGCCCGAGGTCGTCCGCCTCGGCGGGCCGCTGGCCGGCGGCGAGACCGAGGTCGCCGACAACCCGCACTGGGAGGGCATCGTCCCGGCCATCGCCGCGGTGTCGGTCCCGGCCGCGCAAGCCGGCGTCGAGGCGCTCGGCATCGCGGACGCGGGCGAGATCTCCATCCTCGACGTGGGCGGCGGCTCGGGCATCTACTCGTCGGTCTGGCTCAAGGCCAACCCGGCCGCCCGCGCGGTCCAGCTCGACTGGGAGCCGATCAACGCCATCGCCCACCGGCTGGTCGCCGAACACGGAGTGGCGGACCGCTTCACCACCCTCAACGGCGACTTCCACACCACCGACTTCGGCACCGGCGAGTACGACATCGCGGTCTACTCCCACATCGCCCACCAGGAGAACGCCGACAGCAACATCGAGGTCTTCACCCGGCTGCGCAAGGCCCTCAAGCCCGGCGGCGCCCTGGTGGTCGCCGACTACATCGTCGACGACGACCGCAGCGCCCCGGCGTTCCCGCTGCTGTTCGCCCTGGAAATGCTCCTCAAGAGCCAGGAGGGCGGCACCTGGCGGCGCTCGGACTACCACGACTGGCTGACCAAGGCAGGCTTCGAGGACGTCTCGTTCCACGCCGCGGCGCCCGCGACGATGGTCATCGCCCGCTAGGACGCCTCTTCTGGACCAGCCCGGGTCCACGGTGTCCGGCACGGCACCTCGCGGCGTTGTCGCACGGCCCGCGTACACCCGGTACGCGGATCATGCTCCGCCTTTGCGGTGCACCGCACCGGACACCGCGGCCTGATCCGACCCGATCCGACCCGATCCAAAAGAAACGCCCCAGCAGGCCGCCGGCCGGGCGGATCCCCCGGGCCGTGGGGGAGGTCTCCCGGCCCGGCGGCCCTGCCTTCCGGAGACGGCCAGGGCCCCGGCCGCGTACGGCGACCCGCCGGCCGGCCGTTCTCCGGGGCGGCGGCGGGGGAGCGCACCGGGCGGGACCGCGCCGGGCGGGACCGCACCCCTACAGACACGAACTCCTCTACACACCACGGCATGTGACCACACGTCACATCCCTCCGGGGCCCCGTCCCCGCATCCTGCACGCCGCATCCCGCACCGAGCCGTCGACCGCCTGAACCTCCACCGCCCACCGCCCACCGCCCACCGCAAAGGAGACAGCCCACGATGAAGGGCTCCGTGGCTTACCGCTCGATTCAGAAGCGCGGTCTTCACATCGGCCTGCTGCCGGAGATGGCGGCCGCCGTCAACCCCTCGACCCCGATCAGCCTCGACCACGACCTGGGCGTCCTGCCCGAGGCGGGACGGCGTCTGACGGTGGCCCAGTACGCCGATCACGTCGACGACCTCGCGGCCCGCCTGTGGGCGGCCGGGGTCCGGCCCGACGAGCGGGTCGTCATCTACAAGACGGCCAACGCCGACCACTGGATGCTCGCCGCGGCGATCTCCCGCATCGGCGGGATCGTCGTGAACCTCTCACCGGCCCTGGACGCCACGACCGTGGGCGTCCTGCTGCAGCGGGTCGACCAGCCGACCCTGCTCACCGACGGCGCCAAGCTCGACGTCCTGGCCGACGTGCCGCTGGCGGACCTCACCCGGCGGGTCATCACCTCGGCCGGCGACCGGCCCGGCGCCATCGGGCTCGCCCCACTCGCCGGCTCACCGCGCGTCAAGCCGGTCGTCCGGCCCATCGACGAGGCCGCCGTCATCACCCACACCTCCGGCACCACCGGCATACCCAAGCTCGTCGTGCACACCCCCCGCACCCAGGGCATCCGCCTCGTCCCCCAGTGGCGGCTGCTGTCGCTGATGCGGAAGAAGGAGACCGTCGCGATCAACGTGCCCTTCGTGCACTCGCGGATGGTCGCGGCGATGTCCCTGGCGCTGCTCAAGGAGTACCCGGTCCTGCTCATGCGGGAGACGGGCCCCGCCGAGGTCGCCGAGCAGTTCATCAAGCACCGGCCGGCCTTCGTCGAGGCACTGCCCAACTCGCTGATGGAGTGGGAGGAACTCGCCGAGGACCCACGGGCGCCGTTCGGGTCGGTGAAGGTCTTCAGCAGCACCTTCGACGCCATCCACCCCGGCACGATGAGCAAGCTGCTGCACGCCTCCGACCGGCGCGGCGCCCTGTTCTTCCAGATCTACGGCCAGAGCGAGGTCGGCCCGGCCGTCGGCCGCGCCTACTTCCGCCACTCCGCCCACAAGGCGAACGGCCGCTGCGTCGGCTGGGCCATGCCGAAGGGCGCCGCGAGGATCCGGGTGGTCAGCCGGGACGGCAATCCCCCCTCCGAGACCAACCCCGGCGCCATCGAGGTGGCCTGGGACGGCATCGCGAAGTCCTACTTCGGTGAACAGGAACGCTACGACGCCAACCGCGACGGCCAGTGGTGGGGCACCGGGGACGTCGGCTACCGCACCAGGTTCGGCTGCCTGCACATGCTCGACCGGGAGATCGACATGATCCCCGGGGTGAAGAGCTCCCTGGAGATCGAGGACGTCGTGCTGGGCCGGCTGCACGAGCTGACCGAGCTGGTCGTGGTGCAGGGCCCCAACTCCGAACCGGTGCCGGTGATCTGCACCGTCGACGACAAGCCCCTGGACCTCAACCGCTGGCGGGCGGCCGTCGCCGCCGCGTTCCCCCAGCTCGCCGACCCCGTACAGATCCCGCAGGCCGAGCTGCCCAGGACCGCCACGCTGAAGGTGCAGCGCCTGGCGCTGGCCCGGCGATTCCAGGAGCAGCTCCAGCAGCAGACGTGAAGCGCGAGCGGTGACCGGCACACCACCCCGGCGCTGCCGTCCCCTCACCCGCAGGGGGCACCCCCTTCCCCCCGCAGGCCGCGCCCGCCCGGTCCCGCCAGCCCATGGCGGGACCGCCGCGGTTCACGGCCCCGCTGCCCGCCGTCGGGCCGGGCGCCGCCGACACACCGCGCGACGACCCCGGCCCGAGGGCGGGCCGGCCGGGGGAGAAGGCCCGCGCCACGTCAGGCCTGGCCGCGCAACGCCCGTCCGCACAGGGGCTACTGCCGTGCCCACTGCTCCTTGGTGATCTCGTAGCGCACGCCCCCGTGCTCCGAGCCCTCGACCATCTCCATGTCGGGGGGAGTGGGAACGGTGTCCGCGAGCGTCATGGCGAGTTTCTCCATCACGTTGCGCGAACCGTGGTTCACGGCCATCGTCTCGGCCCAGACCACGCGCACATCGAGCCCGGTGAACGCCTTGGCCAGCAGAGCCCGCGAGGCTTCGGTGGCATAGCCCTTGCCCCAGGCCGCCTGCCGCAGCCGGTAGCCGAGTTCGGCCTCGTCCAGCGGGCCCTGCGGCTCGGGACGCAGGCAGAACCAGCCGATGAACGCGCCGCCGTCCTTCTCGTGCGCGGCGAACAGGCCGAGATCGCCGTGCCACTTCTCGTAGCCGGCGATGATGTTCGGCAGATGGCGCTCGCGCACAATCTCGGGGGCGGTCGGACGACCCCCGCTCAGATAGCGCATCACCGCGGCGTCGCTGTCCAACTCGATCAGCAGGTCCGCGTCGCCGGCAGTGAAGCGGCGCAGGGTCAGGCGTTCGGTCTCCAGATAGGTGTCCACACAACTGATCGTGCCCAAAGCAGGGCGGCCGGTTCAACGGCTTTACTCGGGGTGCTGTCGGCGAACCCCCAGGTGCCGGCACGGAATTCGCGCGGAGGCCGACACCGCGGTGGGGCGCCCGCGGAACTCAGGTCGTGGCGGACGCCCGACCGTCTTCCCGGCCCTCGGGGCCCGGCCTGGCGGCATGGCTTCCTCCTAGCCCCAACTGCCCTGCGGGCAGCGACTCGTTCGAGCGGGGACCGTTCCGCGCCGAACCCGTGATCGCCGCCGCGACCGCGCCACTGCCGGTCAGGCCCCGTTCACCCCACCGCACTTGTCGATCTCACAGCCCGAGAACGCATCAGCTCCGGCCGCCCCCGCTGCTTCCCGCGCCCCATCATCGGCCATGCGCCTTGAAGTTGGCTCGAGGTTCGATTGGCGCCGGCTGGGCGCGCCGGCCCTCGCCGCCCGAAGTCGCGCACAATGGCCGAGGAATTGCCTGCCCAGAATCCACGACAGGTGAAATGCGCCCGTGGAAATGGAGAGTTCACGAATGGCGAACGAGAGGGTAGACGCCGGTATCGCGAGTCCCGGCACTCCGGATGCTTGGCGCATCGCGGAGTTGGAACGCGAGATCCAAGAGCTTCGCCGCACCAACAAGGCGCTGCGGATATGCGTGGCCAGGCAGCTCGAACTCGATTCCGAAATTGCGGCGTCCGGCCAGACGGCCGCGGGAATCGGCGTCACGAACGGCGTCACGAACGGCGTCGGGAACGGCGTCGGGAACGGCGTCACGAACGGCGTCTTGACGGGCGTCGCGAACGCGGGCCGGGACCATGCGGCCGCGGCACCCGGGCGCGCGGAGGACGCCCGGCGGGCCGGCCGGCGGGCGCCGCAGATGCCCGCGGCGCGTCCCGCGGTCGCGTTGCGCGCCCTGGGTCCGATCGAGGCCGCCGTCGGCGGCCGCCTGGTCGACCTGGGCGCGCCCAAGCAGCGCGCCCTGCTGGCACTGCTGGTCAGCAAGGTGGGCCGGCCGACGACATTCGACGTGATCGTCGAGGAGCTGTGGACCGGGCACCCGCCGCCCGCGGCCGTCTCCTCGCTCCACGCGTATGTCGCCAATCTGCGGCGGGTGCTGGAGCCCGGCCGCGCGCCCCGCACCCGGCCGACGGTGCTGCGCACCTACGGACGCGGCTATCTGCTCGACAACCGGGCCGTCCAGGTCGACGTAGACCGCTTCGGCGAACGGGCCGTGGCCGGCTGGCAGGCCCTGGACCGGGGCGATCCGCACAGCGCGGTACACGAGTTCGAGGCAGCGCTGGCGCTGTGGCGCGGGCCCGCCTACGCCGAGGTCGCGGACACCGACTGTGTGCGGCCCGACGTGGCACGGCTGGAGGAACTGCGGCTGTCGGTGGCCGAGGGACGCTGCGCGGCCCTGCTCGCCGCCGGCGCCCACGAGATCGCGGCGGCCGAACTGGAGGCCTTCGTCCAGGACCACCCCTTGCGTGAATACGGCTGCGAACTGCTGAGCCTGGCCCTCTACCGGGCGGGCCGGCAGGTCGACGCGCTGGCGGTGCTGCGCACCAACCAGCGGTGGCTGGCACAGGAGTTGGGGATCGATCCGCGGCCGGCGCTGCAACGGCTGGAGGAGCAGATACTCAACCACGCGCCGTCCCTGGACTGGCGACCGCAGCCCCGGACGGACACCAGGCCGGCCCGGCGCCCCGCGACGCTGCCGGAGCAGCGCGCACCGCACTGGAGCGCCCGCCGCCAGCCCGCCCATCACGGGATACTGCCGCGGGGCGACTTCCTGCGCTCACCCCTGCCGGCGGAGCTGTAGCCGTACCCGGCGCACACCCGCGCCGGGCTGCCGATACGCCCCCGGCGGCAAGAGGCCCTGCCGGGGGGCCGGCAGGGCGGAAGCGGGCGATCGACGGCACCGGTGAGCGGCCGGCCACTGCTCTGCCCGCCCGAGCGGACGCCACGACGCACCAGGAGCGGCGCGCCCTCGCAGACCCCCGGTGACCTGAGTCAGCCGAAGAGGGCGACGAGTCCGTTCACCCAGATCGCGAGGAACACAAGGGCCGTCACCAGGCAGCCGACGCCCGCCAGCACACCGCCGGCCGTCCACGGCTCGCAGGGCGCCTCGCACTCCCCGCCGTGGTCGTCCCGCCAGGAGGCGGGGTCGTCCCAGTCCACCAGGTGCCCCAACTCCTCGGAGCGGGCGGTCCGCACCGCGACCAGCTGGCCCTGCGCGAAGGCGGTGGCGGCCCTCGCCTCGGGGCCGTGCCAGGCGAGGGCCTTCATCCGCCACCCGGGAGAGCCGTACCGCGCCTCGAAGGCTGCGGTCTCGTCGGCGTCGCGGTCCTCTTCGAGGTACATCCAGCGTCCGGCCTCGGCGGCGTCGCCGTAGAGCCGGTACACCTCGGCCAGACGACGGCGCAGCATCAGGTCGTGCGGGAAGGACGAGAGGAGACCGCGCAGGCGCTGGCGCGCGACGGGAACCCGGCCGGCGGCCAGGTCCTCATCGATGCGGGCAAGGGTCTCGGTCAGGGGCATGAACGCATGATCGGCCACCGCTCCGGCCTACGTCGACATGGTTTCGCCGCTCAGGACCCGCTTGCTCCCGACGGCGCCGGCCGTACCTCGCCGAGACGGGACACCGCCAGGTACGGCACGGCCCTCGACCGTGCCGAACAGCCTGTCCACCCGCCCGCGTGCGGCAGCGCGGCCGCTTCGGCCGAGCCGCGGGGAGGAAGCCGTCGTCCGGGGTGTCTGGAGTGTCCGGGGGCGTCGGCCGCGGAGCGGGCGCTGACGCAGGTGCCTGTGCGCGGTACTGCCCCGGCGGCCGTCACGCGGGCACCGAGCCCGCGGCGCGCGGGCGGCCGGGGCGGCCCGCCGGGCGCGGCGGACAGCACGACGCACCACCCCCGGACCGGAGATGGTGCGTCGACGTGCTGTGGGGTCAGGCCCCGCTCATGCCTTGGCGGTCTCGGGGGAGTGCGCTGCGGCAGGCGCCGGAGCGGGGACGGGCCCTTCCGCCAGTACTTCGGCGGCCTCGGCGTGCGCGTCCCGCTTCTCGGCGCTCACCTTCCCGAGCAGGAACAGCGCGATCACACCCGCGGCGGCGAGGACGCCCGCGGCGAAGTACAGCGCCAGTGCGTATCCGTCGGAGGCGACCGCCGGGAGGTTGCCCTCCGCCGCGTGGTCGGTGACGTAGCGCAGGGCGATGGGCACCAGGATGGCGAGGCCGAGTGCCGCGCCGATCTGCTGCATCGAGGTCTGCACGCCGGAGGCCAGACCCGCTTCCTGCCCGCTGACCTCGTGCAGTCCGCCGTTGATCAGGAGGGGGAAGCCCATGCCGTTGAAGAACGCGAAGAAGATCAGCCCGGGCATGACCCCGCCGGTGTAAGTGGCGTCGGGACCGAAGCCGCTTGCGGCGATGACCTGGCCCACGGCGGCACCGAAGAAGGCGATGACCACGAGGGGCTTGACGCCGACGCGGGGCGCCAGCGCGGTGGACAGGCCCATGCCGACACCCGTCGCGACGGTGAGCGGAATGTAGGCCAGGCCCGTCTCCATCGGCGAGTAGTTCAGCACGTGCTGGAGGTACAGGGTGGCCACGAAGGCATAGGTGTAGAACGACGCGAACGACATCATGCTGATGACGTTGCTCGTCACCCGCGTGCGGTTCTTGAAGAACTTGAGCGGGATCATCGGGTCGGGTACGCGCGCCTCCCACACGATCGTGAAGACCAGCGCGGCGATTCCGCCCAGCAGCGGCAGCAGCACCGTCGAGGAACCCCACGCGTGGTCGGTCGCCTTCAGCAGGCCGTACACGACACCCACCAGGCCGAGGGTGGTCCCGAACGCCCCGACCGCGTCCAGCCGCTGACCCTCGCGGCGGGCCATCCGGCTCTCCGGCATCAGGCGCGGAATCGCGATCAGCGCGAGCACCACGACCGGGATGTTGATGTAGAAGACCCAGCGCCAGTCGATGAAGTCGGTCACCAGACCGCCGGCGACCGAGCCGACGGCCCCGCCGAGTGCGGACAGCCCGCCCCAGATACCCAGGGCCTTCGCGCGCTCCTTGGCGTCGGTGAACAGCACGGCGATGAGACCGAGCGCGGCCGGTGCCGCGAGCGCCTCACCGAATCCCTGGAGGAACCGGCCGGCGACGAGCAGACCGGGGGTGTTCGCGGCACCGCACATGACCGAGGAAACGCCGAAGAGCAGGACGCCCGCCACGAAGATCTTGCGGCGGCCGAACAGGTCGGCCACCCGTCCGCCCAGCAGCAGGAATCCGGCGGCCATCAGCAGATAACCGTTGACGACCCAGGCGAGACCCTCGGTGGTGAAACCGAGGTCGTCCTGGATGTTGGGGAGCGCGATGTTCACGACGGTGACGTCCAGCATGAGCATGAACTGCACCGCGGTGAGTACAGCCAGCGCTTTCCAGCGCAGGGGACTGCCGCCGCTGGGGCCGCCCGCCTGCTCCTGTGAATTCGTGCTTACGGTACTCATGACGTTAGTTGTCTCCCATAATCCGAGGCCGGACGGTTTCTGCCGCTGGCCGGTGTTTCCGCTGGCCGATGATGTAGCGCTCGACGGTGGGCATGAGCTGCTCGGCGATCTCGTCCGATGCCGACGTGATCGGCTCCACGCCTCTCACCGCGAAGCCCTGGATGCCGGCCTGCCCCCGCCGGCAGACGGCGGGCAGGGGCAGGCATCCGGCGGGTCAGGCGAGCACAGGTGTGTAATAGCGCTGGATCGTGGGGCCGAAGAGGTCCAGGAGCTCCTCCTGCGACGCCGACGCGACCGGCTCTATCTTCAGGATGTACCGCAGGATGATCAGACCCCAGACCTGCGCCGCCGCCGCGTTGGCGTGCAGCGGCGGCACCTGGATCAGTTCCGTCGTCGCTTCGCTGAGGTTCGTCACCGACTTCCCCAGCGCCTCCCCGCCCAGGCGGGGGAGCTGGGACGACATCCACTGGCGCATCTGCGCCGCTCCCGCGTCGCTGCTGACGGCGACGCGGAAGGCCTCGAGGACCTGCGGCCCTGTCTGGGGGTCCTCGAAGGTCTTCAGGAGCGTACCGACGAGGCGCTCGCCCAGCTCCTCACGAGGCCCGGAGAGCGCCGCCGCCCCGGCCTGCGCAATGGCGCGCCCGTACGCGGCCAGGGCAGCCGCGCCCTCTACCTCGACCTCAACAGCTTCAGACATGTTTCCTCCAGATATCTGCAACGTCGGCCACGAGCCGGGCGCGGCCGGTCGGGTAAGCGCCCACACCGTTGCTCACCCTGCTCGGCGGCCGCTCGATCTCCACTTGATGCGCCGGCTCGGGGCCTGGTCTCACTGCTGCTTGGGGGCCGATCTCCCGGCCGCCCGCGCGACGGCGGTGACCCTGCCGGGCCCGATCGCCGGGATGGGCTAGGACGCGCTGTCGTCCCGGTCGGCCGCGAAAGCGGCGTTCGAGGCCTCGCGCGCCTTCTGGTAGTAGGCGGCGAGCTTGTAGTACGCCTCGCCGGACGGAGCCAGCGCGACGGCGGAAACGAACTCGCGGCCGCCTTCGTACGCGTGGGGCACGCCGTTCGCGAACGTCTCGATCTCCGGGTGGAAGGGAGCGGGAAGCTCCCCCGGGTTCTGCGTCTTGACGGAGAAGCAGATGCGCTCGACCGCCGAGGAGTCCCAGCCGAAGGTGGGGTACACGGAGAACGACCGCTTGACGAACTCGACGACCGAAGCGTCCGGCTCCGCGAACCCGAACGCGCGCAGCAGCGCGAGCTTGGTCTGCGTCGGAACCGCTGCCACGGCGAGGTACACGTTCAGCGTGCGCTTGGCGTAGTTGATGCCGATGGCCGACACCTTGTCGTCCAGGCCGAGGCTCGTCAGCGTGCCCACATGCTCGGCAAGACCGGGCGGCATGGACGGAATGCCGGCGAACTTCGCCAGCGGCGGGAAGTCGTCGAGCGGGAAGAACGCATAGGACTTCTTGAAGCCGCCGACGATGCCGTACTCGACGCCGTAACTGGCTATGGCGCAGCGCGCCTGGATCTCCGCCAGCAGTGAGCCGACGGGATGGTCCGTCTCCTCGATGAGACCGTTCGCCAGCGCGGTGGCATAGGGATCCAGACCCCTGGGAGTCAGCGAGAAGTCGAAGTCGAGCTCTCCGCGGTGCTGTTCGCCGGCCGCCATGCTGAAAACAATGTGGGCTCCGGGGAATTCGTCTCCGAATGCCTTCACGGCCGGGGACACCTGGTCGGGCGAACAAGGCACGCCCAGCAGCCTGGCCGTTTCCGCAACCGCCGAATAGACCTTATCCAATCCAGCGGGTTCTGGCATGAGCTCCTCCAAGGGTCAGCCTATAAGTGCGGCATGCGCCACCACCGTCGCTCACCCCGCTTGGCGATGACTTGGCGGCCGTCCGGGCCCGTACGACGGCCGAAGACCCCGTGACGGATCCGGTGTCCCTCGAGGGGACTGCCGGCGCAGCCGCCGAAGAGGAACGGCCGGCCGCTGCCGCGGCACACCCCGCCGACGCGCCAGGAACAGGCAACGCGACCGCGAGGCCGCCCGCTTCCCCGTCCACGCCCCCTGGGCACAGTCCCGAAAGGCCGCCGCCCGGACAGCAGGGCTGCCGCCCGGACAGCAGGGCTGCCGCCCGGACCGCAGGGCTGCCGGCCGGACCGCGGGCTGCCGGCCGGACCGCAGGCCGCCGGCCGATCGAGGAGGACGACGAGACCAGCGGACAGCTCGCCGGACCTTGCCCGCCACCAGGGCCGCAGGCGGCCCCCGGCCCGCCCCCGCCTGTCCTCTCTCCCTTCACCTGCCGCCGCCCCCCGGTCCGCTCCCTGCCGTTCCGCTCGGATTCCGCTCCAAGCAGGCTCCACCTCCGCTGCATCCGCACCACGCACGCTGACGCAAGCCACCCCCCCGCCGCGTCTGCGCCCAGCGCCCCAGCGCCCCAGCGCACCAGCCCCGTCCAAGGAGATGTGTCGTGACCACTGCAGTGACCCGCCGGGCCGCCACCGACCAGGAGCCCGCCGCCTCCGCACGGCGCACCGTCGAGGACCTGCTCCAGCGCGTCGAGGACCGGATGAGCTCCTTCCTCGCCGCCGAACGCGCCCGCTACGCCCAGGTCCACGAACACGCCGTCGTCGCCATCGACGCGCTGTCCGACCTCGCCACCGCCGGCGGCAAGCTCGTCCGCCCGGCCTTCTGCCTCACCGGCTACCTCGCCGCGGGCGGCGACCCCGACGACCCCGCCGTCATCGACGCGGCCGCCGCCCTGGAACTGCTGCACATCTCCGCCCTCGTCCACGACGACGTCCTGGACGACTCCCGCACCCGGCGCGGCAAGCCCGCCGTCCACCTCCTGCACTCCACGCTGCACCGCACCCGCGGCTGGCAGGGCGAGTCCCGCCGCTTCGGCGAGGGCGTCGCCCTCCTCGTCGGCGACCTCGCACTGGTCTACTCCGACGAGCTGATGTCCACCGCCCCCTCCGGCGCCTTCGCCGAATGGCACCGCCTGCGCTCCGAAGTGATGATCGGCCAGTACATGGACGTCGCCGCCGCCGCCGAGTTCAACATCGACCCCGACCTCTCCCGGCTCATCGCCCTGATCAAGTCCGGCCGCTACACCATCCACCGCCCCCTGGTCGTCGGCGCGAGCGCGGCGGGCCGCGCCGACCTCGCCCCCGCCCTCGCGGAGTACGGCGAGGCGGTCGGCGAGGCCTTCCAGCTCCGCGACGACCTGCTGGACGCGTTCGGCGACTCCGCCCGGACCGGCAAGACGGCCGGCCTCGACTTCAGCCAGCACAAGATGACCCTCCTGCTGGGCTGGGCCATGCAGCGCGACGCCCACATCCGCGACCTCATCACCGAACCGGGACACACCCCCGACGAGATACGCCGCCGCCTGCTGGACACCGGTGTCCCCGAGGACGTCGAACGGCACATCGCCTCCCTCGTCGAGCGGGGCCGCGCGGCCATCGCCGACGCCCCCCTGGACCCGCAGTGGCGCGGCGAACTGGCGAACATGGCCCTGCGCGTGGCCTACCGCGACAAGTGACCCGCCCCCGTACGGCAGTTGGAGGAAGAATGTCGGAAACCACGCAGCTGGCGGACCTCTTCGCCGGTGTCGAGGAATCGGCGGGACTCATCGACGTGGCCTGCTCACGAGAGAAGGTCTGGCCCGTCCTCGAGGCGTTCGAGGACGCCATCCCGCAGGCCATCATCGCCTTCCGGGTGGCGACCAACGCCCGCCACGAAGGGGAGTTCGACTGCCGCTTCACCATCCCGCGGCACATCGACCCCTACCTGCGCGCCCGCGACCACGGCTTCATCACCCAGACCGGCCGCCCCGCGGAGACCCTGCTCCACGACATCCAGCAACACTGCCCCATCGACAGCTACGGCATCGACTTCGGAATCGTCGGCGGCTTCCGCAAGATCTGGGTGTACTTCCCCGGCGGCCACAGCCAGAGCCTCGCCGAACTGCGCGACCTGCCCTCCATGCCGCCGAGCCTCGCCGAGAACTTCGCCTTCTTCGCCGACCGCGGCCTGGCCGACAAGATAGACGTCGTCGCGATCGACTACCGCAACAACACCGTCAACCTGTACTTCACCGGATTCCCCGACCACCTGCGCCGGCCCTCCGAGGTCCTGGCCATGCACCGCGCCACCGGCATGCCCGACCCCAGCGAGCAGATGCTCAGGTTCTGCGAGAAGGCCTTCGGCTTCTACGCCACCCTGAGCTGGAACTCGGCGACCGTCGAACGCATCGCCTTCAGCGTGAAGACCCGCGACCCGCTGGCGCTGCCCGCCCGGCTCGGCCCCAAGATCGAGCACTTCCTCAACAGCGTCGCCTACGGCGGCGACGACCCCAAGATGGTGTACGCGGCCATGACGTCGTCGGGCGAGGAGTACTACAAACTCCAGCAGTACTACCGCTTCCAGGCGCGCAGCCGGCTGGACCTGATGCCGTCGATCGACCATGCCGCCGACGCCGCGTAGCGCGAGCGGCCCCGCGCAGTTCCGGTTCCACCGGATGGAGCCTCTCCTGCGCGGCCGCCCGCTGCGCACCGTCTCGGTGGACGGCGCGAGGGCCGAGTTCGTCACCGACGCGGCCCTGGTGCGCCGCATCCTCGTCAAGGACGGCAAGCACTACGGCAAGGGCGAGCTCTTCCAGAAGGCCAGGATCCTCAGCAGGGCGGGGCTGCTCGCCCAGGACGACGCCCTGCACCGGCACTACCGGCGGCTGGCCCACCCCTACCTGCGCACCGCCGCGGTCGCCGGCCACGCCCCGGTCATGGAGGAGACCGCCCGGGACACGGCGGCCCTGTGGCGTCCCGGACAACTCGTCGACATCCAGGCCGAGATGTGCCGCGCGGCCAGCGGCATCGCGCTGAACACCCTCTTCGGCGCGCTGGCGCGCGAGACGTCGAACGCCCTCGGCGCACACCTCGCGGCCCTGTCCTGGGAAATGATCAGAAAACCGCTGTACGGCAGGGCGGCCCGCTCGCAGCAGTCCTCCCAGCGGCTGGCCAGGGCGTTCACCGGCTTCCGTACGCTGCTCGCCTCGTGCGTCACCGGCCGGCTCGGCTCCCCGGCCGCGACCGGCGACCACCTCTCGGCGCTGCTGGCGGACACCGGGCCCGGCGGCACCGCCGCCCTGAGCGCCGATCAGATCTGCGACGAGGCCGTCATGATGCTGACCGCGGCCACCGTCACCACCGCCTCGGTGATGTCCTGGGCCCTGTACCTGCTCGCCGAGGACCCCCTGATCGAGGAGAAGGTCCTCAAAGACCTGGCACACACCACAGCCACAGCCACAGCCACGGGCACAGCCACAGCCACAGCCACTGGCGCGGGCGTCCGCCCCGGCCACGGGCAGGGCCCGCCCGGCTACGCCCTGCGCTTCCTGATGGAGGTACTGCGGCTCTACCCGCCCGTCTGGATCACCTGCCGCAAGACCCTCTGCGACGTCACCCTCGGCGAGCACGCCCTCCCCGCGGGCACCCACGTGATGTTCAGCTCCTACCTGCTGCACAGAGACCCCGACCGCTATCCGGACCCCCACCGCCTCGACCCGGACCGCTGGCTCTCCCTCAGGCCGACCGCGCAGGACGCGTCCTACATCCCCTTCGGCGCCGGCGCCCGCGGATGCGTCGGAGAGGCCTTCGCCTGGAAGGAACTCGAGATCCTGCTCGGCGCGGTGGCCCGCGAATGGCAGCTGACCCTCCCACCCGGCACCCGGGTCCGCGCCGCGGCGCACACCACCCTGCACCCCCAACGCCTGCACATGGTCCCCCAGCCGCGCTAGGGCCCCTCTTCACCCACGTACACCCACTACGCGGATCATGCCCCGCCCTGCGATGCACCGCACCGGACACCACGGCCGCCTGATCCGGCCCGATCCGGAAGAAGCGCCCTGGTCCGCCCCCGACCGCGCACCCACGCCCCACATCCCTTTCCCGATCGCGCGCCCCGACAAGCCGAGGAGTGCCGCCATGGCGACCCCCACGACACACGAACGGACAGCCGAGATCACCTCCCGGGCCGGGGCCGAGGCCCGCTCCATGGCAGGCACCGGCCCCGGCCACGCCCACCGCCCGCGGCGCGACCCCCTGGCGGCCGCCGCGCTGCGCACCCACGGCAGGCTGTCGGCCGGACTGCGCCACAGCGCCCCGCTGCCCGCCCTCGGCCCGACCGGCGCAACGGTGCACGCACTCGCCGCCTTCCTCGCGGTGTACGCCGCCCAGGACCCCGACGCCCCGACGACCGGCCGGGACCGCCACCGACGCCCCGACGACCGGCCGGCGACCCACCGAGGCGAGGACGGCGTCGCGGACACCGCAGGCGCAGGCCCGCGGTGAACAGGTCGCCCGGTGCGGCGGGTCGGCCCGTCTCCACGGCGACACGGAAGCGTTCAGCAGGTGACGGCGGCCAGGTTGCCGGCCTCGGGCACCCCTGACCTCCCATCACCCAAGGATACGATTAGTCATTTTGTTGAGTATGATGAGTGGCGGACGAGGCGAAGAGGCCGCCGCAACTGCGCGGCGACGCGGACGAAGAGGCCACCGGGACCGGTGCCCGCGGATCGCAACCGTCCCGCGGGAAAGGCGGACGGCACATGCCGAGCGGTGAATACCTGCGCTACGTCGCCCTGGGCGACAGCCAGACCGAAGGGCTGGGCGACGGCGACGACACCGTCGGCCTGCGCGGCTTCGCCGACCGGTTCGCCGAGCACCTCGCCGCCCTCAACCCCGGGCTCAGGTACGCCAATCTGGCCGTACGCGGACATACCGCCGGACAGGTCCGCACGGAACAGCTGGGGCCTGCCCTGGCCCTGCGCCCCGACCTGGCCACCGTCGTCGCCGGAGTCAACGACCTGCTCCGGCCGCGGTACGGCGCCGCAGAGGTGGCCGGGCACCTGGAAGAGATGTTCGCCGCGCTCACGGATGCCGGGACCCACGTCGTGACACTGACCTTCCCCGACGTCGCGAAGATCGCGCCCCTTGCCCGGCCCGTCAGGTCCCGCGTGTTCGACCTCAACACCCGCATCCGCGCCGCGGCCGCCCGTCACGGGGTCACGGTCGCCGAAACCGGCCGGCAGGCCGTCACCACCGACCCCCGGCTGTGGACCGCGGACCGACTCCACGCAAGCGCCCTCGGCCACGAACGGATCGCCGCAGCCCTCGCCCAAGCCGTCCGCCTGCCCGGAAGCGACGACGCCTGGACACTTCCCCTCCCGCCACAGAGGGTTCCCGCGGGCCGGCAGGCCGCAGCAGCCGAACTGCGCTGGGCGGCCGCACACCTCGGCCCCTGGCTCGGACGCCGTCTGCGCGGCCGGTCCTCCGGCGACGGCCGCACCGCGAAACGCCCCCGGCTCCTGCCCGTGCATGCCACGCCCGACTCCGCGGCGGACACCGGGCAACGCCCATCCCCATAGGAACAGCGCGGGCGTCACACCGGCGCAGGCCTGGCACCCGACGGAACCTCGACACCATCGCGTGAGGGAACCTCAACACCATCGCGTGAGGGACCTCAACGCCGTGCGTGGCGGATCTTCAGCCGTCCGAACCCCATGGCCCCGGAGATCCGGAACCTCGGCCCGCCGGAGCGGGAACCACGCGGGGCCCTGTACCGCGTGTCCTTCCACCCGGTGTGCAGATCCTCGTACTCGACGATCGCGTCGCGCGGCACCGTGATCTTCGCCCCGCCGGTGCCGAGCTGCAGCTCGATGTCGACCACCGGATGCTCGACGACCGCCCGCGACAGGTCCAGACGCACCCGTGCGAACGCGGACTCGACCTTGAGGAACCGAGGTACCCGCCATGCCCCGCCGCGCTTGATCCGTCCGCCGGCCGCGGCGATCGTGGACGTCGTGCCCGCATCCTCCTCCGGCACCGAGGCCAGCGCCGCCACGAGCTCGCCGTGCGTGGTGACGGTGAGCACCCGGTGCAGGCGTTCGTCCAGCTCCTCGTGCGAGAGGTGACCTTCGGCGTACGCCTCCCGCAGGCGCCGCACGGCCGTGTCGCGGTCCTCTTCGCCGATCAGCGGCGGCCGGTCGTCCGGCAGAGCGGTCACCCTCGCACCCTACTGCCGGCCCGGCGACGCGCACACGGCCGGTGCGCCCCGCCGTACCCCCGGACACCGGCAGCCTCCGGCCGAACGGCCCGGCGCCCTCCGGCCACGACCCGCCGCACCTCGCGGACCGTACGGCGGCCCGCCGGCGGACACCGCGTCAGCCGACGACACGCCAGCCGACGACACGCCAGCCGACGACACGCCAGCCGACGAACACGCCAGCCGACGACGCGTCAGAGATGACGACACGCCGGAGGCGACGGCACATCAGCCGACGGCACATCAGCCGACGTTGCCTCAGCCGTACGCCGCGGCATCCGATCACGCGCACTGTTCAGCAGAGCACGCGCACTGTTCAGCAGCGGGGGCCACCGGGCAGCCAGGCCAGGCCCTCGTGCGGCCGCCGGTCCGCCGGCGGGTCATCGGCCGGCGAAATGCGCTTCGCGGTAGTCGTCGAGCCGGTCGAGGACCAGCAGCAGGATGCCGCGAAGCAGGCTGTCGTGCCGGCCGCTCCCGGCAGGCCCGCCCTGCTGTGCGCCGATCACCCGGGCCCGGGCGACCGGTTCCGCGGGATCGGCGCCGGCCAGCGCGCGGACCAGCGCGTGCCGCACGGCGTCCGGCAACGGGCCGGGGCCCTCGCAGGGATGACGGGAGCGGGCCGGTACACCCCGGAATCCTGCTGCCTTCAGTGAAGCTCCGGCTGGACCTCGGTCAGTCGATGCCTTCGACGATGCGGAAGTCGCGCTCGACGCCGTCGGAGAGGGCGACCAGCGCCTCCTGGTAGGCCGCACTCTCGTGCGCCGCGACGGCCTGCTCGAAGCTGTCGAACTCGATCAGGACGGTGCGCTCGGCGATTCCGGCGTCATGCGCCACGACCCGACCGCCACGGGCGAAGGTCCGACCGCCCCCGGCCTTGACGGCCGGAGCGGCCAGCTTGTTGTAGGCAGCCAGCTTCTCAGGGTCTGAAATGGTGCGGTAGGCGCTGACCCAGTAGCCCTTGGGCATGGAACCTCCAGTGTTGGGATGAGTGCATCTGACTTACGGGTTGGTCTCGCACGAGCGTCGGCGGGCGAGAGCGAGGCTTGCAAGCGTCGTGATCGCCATGGCGCCGATGCCGACCAGCGCCGCGGTGGTGTAGGCGCTGTCGTCGGGGAAGAGACGGCCGGGGCCGGTGCCCGCGGCGAGGATCAGACCGCCGATGGCGCTGCCCAGGGAGTACCCGACGCTGCGGACGACGTAGTGGAAGCTCATGGCGCTCGACGTCTCGCTCTTGGGGGTGACGGCCAGGATGACGCCGGGCATCGCGGCCGAGAAACCGCCGACGCCGAAGCCGAGCACGCCCATCGCCGCGAACAGTTCGGCCGGGTCCGACCGGGCCGCCGCGAACAGGGCGAACCCGCCGCCGACCACGACGGCGCTGCCGGCCAGGAGCAGGGGGTCGGCGATCCGCGTCCGGAGCCGCGGCGTGAGCTTGCCGGCGACGAACCCCAGCACCGAGAACGGGATGAGGACCAGCCCGGCGACGAAGGTCGTCAGCCCGAAGCCGTAGCCGGCGCCGTGCGGCGTCTGCGCGTACCGGGTGATGAGCGTGAGCAGGAGGTACATGCCGATCCCGCCCACGAACATGGCGAGGTTCGCCCCGGCGACCGCCGGGTGCCGCACCGCCCGCACGTCGACCAGGGGCGTCGTGCTGCGCAGCTCGATGAGGGCCCAGACGCAGAGCAGCACCACCGCGACGACGGCGAGGCCCGCCGCCACGGCGAGGTGCCGGCTCCACAGATTCCGTTCGCCGGCGAGGAACAGCACCAGGAGCAGCGCGGCGGCCAGGACGACCGCGCCTGCCACGTCCACGTGGGCCAGCCGGCCTTCGGGGGCTTCGGGCATGGAGCGCCACGCGGTCAGGAGGGCGGCGGCGGTGACGACCAGGCCGAGGCCGTAGGCGGCCCGTACCCCGCCGAGCTCGGCGAGCAGTGCGGCCAGCGGGTAGCCGACGCCGGCCCCGATGATCGAGACCACCGAGATCAGGGCGATCACGGCCGCGCTGCGCTCCTCGGGGAGGTGGTCCCGGGCCACGCCCATCATCAGCGCCGTCAGCCCGAGCCCGACGCCCTGGGCCGCCCTGCCGGCCAGCAGCCACGCGAACGGCAGCGGCAGCACGGTGAGCGCGCTGCCGGCGACGACGACCGCCAGCGTGGCGAGGATCGTGGCCCGCCGGTGCGGGCCGGCTCCGAGCCGGCCCAGGACCGGCGTGGCGACGGCGCCGCTGAGCAGCGCGACGGTCAGCGTCCACTGCGCGCTGCCGAGCGAGACGTGGAACGAGGTCGCCACGCTGGTGACGAGCGGCGTCCCGAGGCTGGCGACCGCCGCCACGACCAGAGCGATGAACATCAGGGCGGGGACCAGCAGCCGCGCCTCGGAACGCGCCACCGGCAACGCCTTCACCGCGACCCCGCCGACCGGCTGCCCGGTCACTGCTTCGGCCCTTCGCGGTCCTGGCTTTCGAGCTCTGCCAGATGCTTCAGCGCCGGAAGGGCCGCCACCAGCGCCTCGACCTCGTCGCCGGTGAGCTCGCCGATCAACCGCTCGAACGCGTGGACGCCCGCCTGGCGCCGCGTCCGGGCATAGGAGGCGCCGGCCTCGGTCAGGCACACCAGCGTGACCCGCTTGTCGGACGCGTCGCCCCGCCGCTCGACCAGGCCGGACTCCTCCATCACCCGGACCAGGGCGGTCATCGCGGGCTGGGTGACGCCCTCGACCGCGGCCAGATCGGTGATGCGCCGCGGGCCGGTCCGGTCCAGGGTGGCCAGGGTGGCGGCGGACGTCAGGCTCATGTCCCGGGGCAGGCGTCTCGCGGCCCTGGTGGCCAGGCCGTAGAGGGCTGCCCCGATGGCGGCGGACGCGCCAGGAGCGGTGTCTTGACGACTCATGCTCGAAGCATAGCGCTTTTATATTCATAGTTTATGGAAATGGTCCGACTGGCGCGGGCGGCGCGCCCCTTGGTCGGTGACCCGATGTGCGCGCGGCCGGGAACATGTCTGGCTGCTGCCATGACCGAATTCAGCGCGACCGAACGTGCGTACCTGATGTCGCAGCGGCTGGGGCGCCTCGCGACGGTCGACCCGTCGGGGCAGCCGCAGGCCAATCCCGTGGGGTTCTTCCTGCGAGAAGACGGCACGATCCCTGATCGGCGGATTCGCCATGGGACGGACGAAGAAGTGGCGCAACCTGCGCAAGAACCCGAAGGCCGCGCTCGTCGTGGACGACGTCGTGAGCCTGCGGCCCTGGACCGTGCGCGGCGTGGACATCCGAGGAGAGGCCGAACTCCTCATCGGCCCGCACGAGTTGGGCCCGCACTTCAGCGAGGAGGTGATCCGCGTCCACCCCGGGCGGATCCACAGCTGGGGCCTCGGGAGCTAGCCGCAGCACCCACCCCTCCCGAGGCACGGGCAGGGCTCGTGTGATGCTGGCGCAATGACCGATCGACACGGGGTTGTCATCGTCCGCTGGCCAGGTCAGAGCCCTGCGGCGGCCCGGCCGGCCGAGCTGCTGGCGGCCTACCACCTGCGGACGCAGGCCGAGAAGGGCCACCCGGTCGCCGACGCGGACGCGCTGCCGGACCGCTACCGGACGGAAATCCTCAACCCGCGGGCCGCGTTCGCCGACGACACCGTGCTGATGGCCCTGAGCGGTGACACGGCCGCGGGCTGCCTCGTCCTGACCGCCCCCGCGGGCGGACGCTCGGAGATCAAAAGACTCTGGACGGACCCGGCGTTCCGCGGCCGCGGCATCGCGTCCGCCCTGATCGGCGCCGCGCTCGCGCACGCCGCAAAGAACAGCGTCGGCACGGTACGGCTGTCGGTGTGGGAATGGCGGACGGGTGCCATCGCCCTGTACGAACGGTTCGGCTTCACCGTCGCCGAGCCGTGGGAGAGCCGGGACCGGCTGGTCTGCATGGAGCGCACCGTGTGAGAGACCACCGCCACAGGGCGCCCCGTGCCACCGGCAGACCGGACGCCGCCACCCGCGCCGAACGCGCAAGACCGCGCCGCCCGTCGTGCAGACCGCGCGGCGCCTGCCGCATCCGTACGCCCGCCCGGCAGGGAAGACGACAGCAGGGCTCCCGTTTCGTGCATCCCCCGAACCGGGACGGGAGCCCGCCCGGCCTTCCGTGCGGCCGGTTGAGGGGGGCGGGAATGCCGCTGTGGTGGCGGGTGTTGTGCAGGACGTGGTCGTGAGGGGGACAGTGTCCCCGGGCCTCACCTATTGCCTGCGGGGACGATCGTCCGGCTGAAGCCCCGCAGAGCCTTTCGCCGCGAAGGCGACCGCCCCTTCACGACCACACCCCCCCGCCCCCACCCCCGCCCCTGGCCCCGGCAACGAGCCGGAGGGCCCCGGCAAGTCGCCTTCCAACACAGGACATCGACCGGTGTGAGCAGGCTGCGCGTCTACTGCCACTCCCGCCCGGCGGACCAGCCGGACATCGTCCGGGAAGCCGACGTCGTGGTGGCGCCCGTGGGACGGCCCCGGCTGATCCGGGGCGAGGACATCAAGCCCGGCGCGGTGGTGATCGACGCCGGCTACAACCCGGGCAACATGGGCGACGTGGACTTCGACACCGCCCTCACCCGAGCCCGCCTGATCACCCCGGTGCCCGGCGGCGTCGGCCCGATGACCATCGCCGTCCTGCCCGCCCAGACCGTCGACGCCGCCGCGGGCCGACTCGGCATCGCGCACCACTGACCCTTCCCCCGGGGCACGCACCCGCCCGCTCTCCCGCCGTCTGCCAGAGCCGCCCGGATCCTCAACCGGCGGCCGCAGCAGCCACAAGCGGCCCCCGCGCGACGCCGGCACCGGCGTCGCGCGGGGGCCGTCCGTGCCTGGCGAACGAGACGCCGACGACCGCGAAGCCCGGAGCCGGTGTGAGGGAGGCCATAATTCCTGTCGGCCGATCTTGGAATGCGTGGGCATGCGCCACCGCTGCACTGCTTGTGGGCCTTCCCTGCCCTGGGGGGCGCACCGGGCAACGGTGGCCGGCGCGACTGGCCACAGGAGCAGGACACCCCGTGGTCCCGCCTGCTCCGCCACGATCCGGACCGCCGCCCGCGAAAGGTACCTCCGCTCCATGCCACTGGCCCTGCTGGCCCTTGCCCTCGTCGCGTTCGGTATCGGTACGACCGAGTTCGCCACGATGGGGCTGCTGCCCCAGATCGCCGACGGGGTCGGCGTGTCCGTTCCGCACGCCGGCAACATCGTCTCCGCCTACGCGCTCGGCGTCGTCGTCGGCGCCCCGCTCCTGACGGGCATCGGCGCGCGCATCGCCCACAAACGACTGCTGCTCCTGCTGTCCGCCCTGTTCGTCATCGGCAACGTCGCGTCCGCCCTCGCACCCGGCTTCGGCCTGCTGTTCGCCGCACGCTTCCTGGCGGGCCTGCCCCACGGAGCACTGTTCGGCGTGGGCGCCGTCGTGGCCTCCCGGCTGGTCGCCCCCGAACGCGCCGGGCGGGCCGTGTCGAGGATGTTCCTCGGACTCACCATCGCCAACATCATCGGCGTCCCGGCCGGCACGGCTCTCGGACAGCAACTGGGCTGGCGCTACGCCTACTGCGCCGTCGCCGTGATCGGCCTCGTCGCGCTGGCCGCGCTGGCCGCCTTCGTCCCCCACCAGCCCCGCAGCAACCAGGCCGGCATCCGGCACGAACTGCGCGCCATGGGCAACAGGCAGGTCGCCCTCGGCCTGGCCACCGCCGTCGTGGGATTCGGCGGTTTCTTCGCCGTCTACAGCTACCTGGTGCCGATCCTGACCCATCTGACGGGCCTCGCCGACTCCTCGACGACCTGGGTCCTCGCGCTCTACGGCGCCGGAATGACACTGGGCACGCTCATCGCGGGCCCGCTGACCGACCGTGCCCTGCGCCCGACGCTGTACGGAGGGCTGGCGCTGCTGGGCGCGTCGCTCGTGACGTTCTACTTCACGGTCCACAGCACCGTTCCCGCCCTGGTGACACTCGCCTTCATGGGCGCGATGGGCGCGCTGGTCACCACCCCGGTGCAGATGCTGCTCATGGCCAAGGCGAAGAACGCCCCGACGATGGCGGCGGCCTCCAACCACTCCGCCTTCAACCTGGCCAACGCCGGCGGCGCCTGGCTCGGCGGCCTGGCCATCTCGGCCGGCTGGGGCTGGGCCTCGCCCGCCCTGGTCGGCGCGACCCTTGCCGCGGCCGGCCTGGCCCTCGCCCTTCTCGCAGGCCTCACCGACCGCGGGAGCGGGCCCTCCGAACTGATCACGTCATCGGCAGCCGAAACCCCGGCCGAAACCCCGGCCGAGGCCCGGCAGATCCCGACGGCCTGACAACGCGTGCACGGTGGCGCGGTACCGGGCCACGAGGCCGCAGCGAGTCCTGGCCCACGAGTCCTGGCCCACGAGTCCTGGCCCACTGGGCCGTGGGGCAGGAGGTCCAGCCCCGGTTGCCCGTCACCGGGAGGAAGCGGACTCCTGCGGAGCAGGGCAGGGGAAGGGCGGTTCGCTGCCAGGGCGGACCGGTGTTCCCCCACAACGATCCGCGTGACGGGAAGCTGACCTTGGCCAAGATGTCCGAGCCCTGGACATCGTGTGGTCGCGTCCCCTGCCCCAGGACGTGGCGCCGTCGACGGTGACCGTGTCGCAGGGGCCGGCCGGGCGCTGGTTCGTGTCCCTGCTCGCCGAAGACGCGACTGTCCAGCCGCTGCCCGCCAACGCGAACGCGGTCGGTATCGACGTCGGCCTGACCCCGGATGCTTCGACGGCTCGGCCGATACCACCGCGGCCATCGGCCACGAGGCCGTGGCCGCCCTGGAAGCAGCCGGTCTCCGGGCCGACTGGGACCGTGACCCCGAGCCATCACCGTCACGCCCCTGGAGTGGCGCCGCCGCCTGGTCGGTTAGAGATCGTTCCCGGAGCGTCAGGGTCGCTGTGGCCGCGGCGCAGGCCCCCCGTGCGGCGGCTGCCGTCCTCGAAGCGCCACGTCGGGGGGCGGTGCGGCCGACGCGTGGCTGCTTGGTGTCGAGGCCGTAGTGGCGGAACGGTCCCCGTGCCTTTCGGTACACGTGAGTCGCCCGTCGAGGGTGCTCATCAGGGCGAAGAGCCGCCGGCGCGTCCCACGGAGGGGGCCGGATTCCGGTGGCCCGCCACCGCCTTGCGGAGCAGGGGAGTGCGCGCCGCCTGCGCGGTCTCGGCCCGCGGGCTCAGGTGAGAGCGGCGACCAGCAGGGCGAAGGCGGCGATGATGACGGCGACGCGGACGTAGTGGAAGCGGGCCCAGCGGTTCATCTGCTCCTTCCAGTCGGCGGGCCGGTTGTCCGGGGTCCACGTCTTGTTCCGGTTGTTGATCGGGACGAGCAGCAGGAGCGACATGATCACGCTGAGGGCCAGCAGCGCGCCGGCGGTGACGACGAGGCCGGTGCGGTGGTGGTGCCATCCGGCGATGGCCCAGAACGCGACGAGGACGAGCGAGCCGATGTACCAGAACGGCATCACGGCGCCGAGTATCCGGCCCCCGTGGGCGTGGCCGAGTTGGCCGCTGTCCCCGGGGAGTGCGTTGAGGATCGGATTGATGACGAAGGCGACGGAGAACTCCACCCCCACCATCACGCCGACGATCACGGTGGTGAAGACCTCGAGTGCGTTGAGCATGATGACCCCTCCCGGAATCTAGCGTTGCTAGGTGATGATGCAACGCTAGTACTGCTGCCGCTCGATTGTCTAGCGGTGCTAGGATCAATTCATGTCGGTACAGGAACGCAAGCAGCGCGAACGGGCGGAGCGCGAGCGCCTCATCGTGGCGACAGCCCGCGAACTCGCCGAGCGGCAGGGCTGGGACGCGGTCACCACGCGCCGGCTCGCCGAGCGCATCGAGTACAGCCAGCCCGTCCTCTACAGCCACTTCCGAGGCAAGCGGGAGATCATCGGCGCCGTCGCTCTGGAGGGTGCTGCCGAACTGGCCGCGGCGGTGCGGGCCGCGGCCTCCGCCGCGGACGGCCCGCGCGAGCGGGTCGCCGCGCTCGCCCGCGCCTACCTCGACTTCGCCGCAGGCAACCCGGCGGTCTACGACGCCCTGTTCCGGCTCGACGGCGGCCTGGCCTTCGCGCGGGAGGACACCCCGCAACCTCTCAAGGACGCCTTCGCCGCGCTGCTGGAGAGCCTGGGCGAGGTCGCCGGGGACGGCGTCCACCCGGGGCTGTTCACCGAGGTGTTCTGGGCGTCCCTGCACGGCCTTGCGACCCTGGCCCGGGCAGGACGGCTGCTGCCGGAGGACGCCACGCGGAGGGTGGAACTGCTGGTGGACCGGCTCGCCGTGGTCTGAATGGTCGGACGCACCGTCCGGGCAGCCGGGGCCCTCCGCCCCCGCTGCCCGCCCACGGCCATCGCTTCTGCTCGGCGCAGCAGGCGAGTTGACGGCCACGCCCAAGGGCGGCAGCCCGCAAGAACCGCCGCACCGTGGCACGCACAGATCTTCCGCGGATCGCGCATCAGCCCCATCGCGCCCCGCAACGAAACCTGCTCTGTCCGGTGTTGACGGCAGAGCACCCGTGCGGAAGCGCAAGGCCAGGCGTATTCTTGAGCAAGGCCGCGATTGCGAATGTGTGCGACGAACCCGACTTTGCAGCCGCAGGCTGGTTCGTGCGTCAACTTCTTGGTGCGGCCGACCGCAGAACCTCCGGTCGAGGTGCGGGAGAGAAGTGCAGCCATACCGGCATCCGTCCGCATCCATGCGTTTCTCGCGTCCGCGGGCGGCATCACAGTTCTTCCGGGAGCGGAAAGTGTCCGACGGAGACGGCGCAGGCGGACAACAGACGTGGGAAAGCCGACTGTTGGACAGGAATTCAGGGCTGCGCGAGTCCGTCGAGTCGCTGCCGGAATTCATTGCCTGGAACGAAGGCTTTCCTCTTGTCGAGGTGGATGCCGAGTCCTTCTGGATCGCGCGAGGTGACCAGCTCATGGACCGTGACCAGATGATAGTCGAGTGGATAAGGCTGTTCCGGCCAGGCTTGTTGAAAAGGGGAACGGAAAATGACGAGTGAATCCGGAGTGCGGCATCCCGAAATTATCATCGACGGCCAGCTGTTCTACCGGGCGGAAGGCGATCTGCTGCTCGACCCCGACGAACTGGACGTCTACACGGAGACACAGAAAGCGCTGCGTGTACAGCGCGACGCCGCCCGGCTTCTGGCCGAGAAGGGAGTCGGCAGCGTCGCCGGACGCACAGGCGTGAACGGGCAGCCGAGCAGCGCGCTCCTCGGCATCGTCCAGGACGGGAAGATCGTCCGCTGGGATCCGGGCACGGTGCTGAAGTACTGCGTCCTGCGGAAGACCTTCCCGCAGGCTGAGTGGTACACGGCAGTCGTGGAGAACATGCTGCGCGCCACCGACGACTGGGCCGCGACCTGCGGCGTGCAGTTCGAACATGTCGTGACCCTGGACGAAAGCGATTCGCTGCACCCGCCCGAAGTCGTCTTCCCCGTACGGCACCTCGACACAGGAGGCCAGTTCATCGCCGCGGCCTTCTTCCCCAACGACCCCGAAAACCGCAGGCGGGTGTTCATCGATCCGTCGTACCACAGCACGAGCTTCGACCGGGTGGGCGTGCTGCGGCACGAACTGGGCCACGCCATCGGCTTCCGCCACGAACACATCCGCTCCGGCGCGCCTGCCATCTGCCCCGACGAACCCACAGACGGCACAGTGGACCTCACGCAGTACGACCCGCAGTCGGTCATGCACTACTTCTGCGGCGGCGTCGGGTCACCTGAGCTCGCCATCTCCGAGCTCGACCGCGTGGGCGCCCAGAGCGTCTACGGGCCTCCGCTGTCCCGCTTCAACCTCCTCGCGGCCTGACGGGACGGGGCCGAGCTCAGCCGCTGCCGGGCGGGTCGGCCGGCAGCGGCTGGACAGGAGCCCCGACAGGCGAGCTGCCGAGCGGCTCGCCTGTCGGGGCTCTCGTCGCACCCCTGGCGGGCCCACCCCTCAGCCATCGTCCTTGACCTGAGCAAGGCGCTGAACGACTCCTCCGCGGCCTCGCGTGCGACGATCCGGCGTCGTCACTCAGGAACTGGCCGTCACCCCCCCGGCCCTGGCACACCCCCCCCGGGCCCCGGCAGACCTGCTCACCATCCGGTCGCCGGCCGAAGCGTCCGCCGCCTGGGAGGCATCGACGCATGCCGTTGCCTCCCAGGCGGCGAGTGTGTGATCAGGGGGGAGACCGTCCGGTCATCCGGTCAGGGACAGGCGGCGCTTCGGCGACGGATCTCGACCGGCTGATCCCGAGCTCAGTTCCCGCGGCGATGCTCCTGCGACTGCTGATGCCGGTCGGGCAAAGCTGTCTCAGCCGTCGTCGAACAGGACCGCGCTGACGATGTCCGCACGAATGTCGTTTCTGGTGCGCTCGGCAAGCCCGGAGTCGGTCGAGTACGCGCTCACCGTGATCCACAGATTCCCCGACTGCGGGACGCAGACCACCGTGGCGATCACGTCACCCGTCCCGCCCATCACTTGGTAGTCGCCGTCGCCGGACAGGTCCCAGAGCTCAAGGCCGTGTTTCCGCATCGCTTGCTCCGCGAAGCTCAGGCCAGTACCGAGAGACGCCGGCTTGGTGAACGTGCCCCAGTGCGCATACATGTGAATATCCCTTCGTGAAAGGCCGGGAGACAGCTCGTACGTCGGAATTCCGGGCCATCGGCTCACGCAGGCATGGGTCCACTGCGCAATCTCTGAGCATGGCCCCCAGCGCGCTCCGCCCGAGAGTGAGCGCCGTCTGAGCACCCGAGTGCTTCCAATGACCGAGCAGTTGGCCGAGCAGCCGCTGCGCCGCGCGTTCCACCGCTGAACGGCGAGCCTGCCTCGCCTCCAATTATAGGAACCCAACAGGCCGGTGTCTCTTCGTGTGACTCCCAAATGATGTCCTCGCCGAACAATGCTCATGACGTGTGGATCGGCCTCGGGCCGGACGCGAAGGGCGTACCCGAGTGGCCGACTTCTGGTCATCGCGTCGGCCGACGTTGCACCGTCGGCGCGGAAGGCACGCCCGTGTTCAGCGTGGTGAATGCCGACGGTTCCACCGAGACCGGCTCCCTGATGGACGACATCGTCCGCGACGGGGCGAGGGCGGATACTGACCGCCGCGCTGGATGCCGAAGCCGACGCCTGCACAGCTGAGTTGGCCGATCGGTGCGGCAAGGCAGGTCGGCGTCCGGTGGTCGGCAACGGCTACCGCCGCGAGCGACCGGCCGGCCCCTGGAGACACGCTGAAATAGCTCAACGAGCCCGGTCGGAATTTAAGTCCATTTGGGCTTATCCAGGCCTTGGTTTGACCTTCCTGATTGCCAGTCATGTGCGCGGAAATCTGGTTCAAAATGTAATCAGCCCAAAATTTGCAGACCATCCGCCCTGGTGTCAGGCTTGTGTCATAGGCACTTACTTCAGGCCTATGCCACTGGCGTATGGGGGCTTGCGCCCGGCAAGGGCGAAATTCCAACACACTCGGAGTGATTCCGATGGGTGAAAACTTGAACTACTCGGCGAAGCTGGGTGAGGAAATCAGGCGACTCGAGGAAGCAGGGATGCGCTGTTCGGCCGAACTGCTGGTCAAGGGGGTCGAGCCGACGCAGGGTTCGTCCTCCTCGGAAGCACCGCCGAAGGATTCCGTCACGGCGGCCGACGGGCACTGGATCGGTTCGCGGGGTGTGCTGACCGCCGAGAACGAGGCAGAGAGCCTGGCGCAGGAACTGAGGCAACGGGCAGCGGGGGCCCCGGACAGCGCTGATTCGAAAGCGGAGCTACTCCAGGCGTGGATCGCCACAGAGCCCTTCCTGTCGCAGGCGGAACTCGACGAACTGCGTCCTGCGGTCCTGGCGCAGATCTTCGGCGGCCAGGAGGACTACGTAACGCTCAGCCGCAACAGTGACGGCGCGCAAGGCGGAGGTTACTAGCATGTCCGTTGTATGCACACTGTGGGTGGACAGAGACTTCCAGGGGCTTTCGAAGACGTCGGACTCCGGGAACTTCAGGTACTACTGGAACAGGTGGGGCGCTACAAATGATGTGTTCTCCTCCATGCGTGCTTGGGGGCAGGGGAACCGTGGGAATGCGTGGGCATTCGAGCACATCAACTTCGACGGTCGGTTCGCCGCGCTCAACGTGGAGAACGGGGCCAGCTCGTGGTGGTCGTACTTCGGTGGCGCTTTCAATGATGTTGTGTCCAGCTCCCTGATCGTCGCGAGGGAACCGAACGACATCGTGGTACCGCTGGGGCAACAGGTGGGTTCCGCCTTCACCTCCCTGTTCGACGCACAGACGGCAGGAACCCGGCTTTCGCGGGTGGGTGGACCGCGGGTGTACGGGACGTTCTTTCCTGATTACGATCCATCGAGAGTCTTCATGACGATCGATCAGAACCTGACCGTATCGGTCCCGTCATGGCCGGACTATTCCGCCAACGTCAAGTACGATGTCGAGTTCTACCTGTCCGGCGGCAAACTGCACGGCTACGCCCGTTGGTCACACGTGTGGGTGGAATCAGGAGTATTCTCTGGTTCGGTCTACGACGGAATCGCACCCGGACTTCACGGGGCGAAGAGCAGTCTCACGTCCGCGATCGAGTCCCAACTGGCGCTGTTCTCCTCGCGGAACTTCGCGGATGTCTATCTCCTCCCCGGGCCTCCTCCCGACATGAGCCAGTTCGGCTTCTTCGCCAAGCACGACGACGACATCTGTCTGACGCTGGTCCCGAGCTGACCGCAGGCACAGCCGTCAACATCCGACCGGAATCGCTCTCCTCGGTAACGAGGAGAGCGGAGAAGACAGGAGACGTCGTGAACCAATACGTGAACCATGGGACCGAGGACAGGATCCTCAATTGCATTCCGTCCAAGGACACCGAACGCGACTGGCAAGCGCGACATGCCCAGGCGGCCGGACTCGCTGCGAGTCCCGACACGGCCCTGCCCGAGGAGATCGATCTCCGGGAACCCTGGTGGAACATCGGAGACCAGGGCACCACAGGCTCATGCGTTGGCTGGGCGACGGCGGACTCCGCGCTGCGCTGGCACTTCACCAAGGCCGACCGCCTGCGCAGGGACGACCCGCTATCGGTCCGCTATGTGTGGATGGCATCCAAGGAAACGGACGAATTCACCACGCAGCCGACGACGTTCATCGAGAGAGACGGCACCAGTCTCAAGGCGGCTCTCGCCATAGCCCGCAGGTTCGGTGTCGTGCGGGACGAGGAGCTCCCCTTCAAGCCGCCTCCGCTCAACTACCCCGGCTACACCGAGACCTTCTACGCCCTGGCGGCACAGATGCGCATCGCCGCCTACTTCAATCTCGGCCGCAACCTGGATGAATGGCGGCGGTGGCTCGGTTCCGGTGGCGGGCCCATCCTGGTCCGCCTCAGCGTGGACCGCACCTGGGACGAGGCCCGGGCCACGCACGGTGAACTGAACCATTACAAGCAGGAGACTGCACGCGGAGGGCACGCCGTCGCTCTCGTCGGCTACACCCGTCAGCGGCGCTTCATCGTGCGGAACAGCTGGGGCACGGACTGGGGCGACAACGGCTACGGCTACGCCTCGGAGGAGTACGCGCAGCAGGCGTTCACCGAGGCCTACGGGGTCTCGCTCGCCTAGGAAGCCATCTCAAGTGGTTCGGTAGGCTGCCGGCTGTGGTGGGGGTCATCTAGCGGCTGGTGCCAGACGAGTTGTGGGAGTTGTTCTGTTCCAGCGGGTCGTGCCGGAGGCTCCGTCGCGACCCCGGAGCGGCGGCCGGCGTCGGCACGCCGGCCGCGATCGTGTTCGTGGCGACATCGGGCTGCACGTGGCAGCAACTGCCCGCAGCATCCTTCGGACGTCCGGGGCAACGGCTCACCGCCGGTTCACCGAGTGGACGAAGGCGCGGGTGTGGGCCAGGCTGCACTGCCCGGCCCTCGATGCACTCGGCTCCCGCGGCGCGCGGCGCGTACTGCTGCTGGCGCAAGGGCTGAGTACACCCGCTCGCTGAGCGAGGAGGCCGCCCTCTCGAAGCCGGCGGCTGCCGCCGCCGCAGGAGAGGGAGCGCAAACGGCGCGGAGGTCTCCGGCCGCTTCTCCTGCTGAGGGATCGGCGGAGGGGCCAGGTCTTTGGCGATGGCCTCGAGCTGTGATGCGGTTCGGCCGCTTGAGGCCTTGCCCCTCGGCCAGGGTCAGCCCATGACTCATGACCGCCTGCGCAGCTTCCGGCCCCTGGGCGGTGATCACGTCCGCCGTCACCGGGCGAGCCGGCGCCCTCGTCAGGTGCTGAGCGAGATCGGGCCCCAGTTCGACGACGCCCGCCGGCGCGCCGTGAGGGCGCCGGGAGCAGGCATGGAACGAAGTTCGCGATCTCAGACCCCCATCCCGGGCCCAGGGTTGTACGAGGAGCAGGGGGCTGTTCCAGCGCGATCGGCCAACGTTCGCGGCACAGGTTCCGAATCCACAGGCGACCAGGGGACTGGGCCCTGCCGTGATCGCCTGACCGGCGCTGATGCCCTTCGATGGCAGACGAATGCGCAGCGCACCGGAGGCCGTGCCGACCTGGCGGCGGACAGCCGTGCTGAAGGGCCTGCGGCGCTGGGGCTTCGTGCCGGTCGGGAATGGGACGGCCGGAGGGGTTGTTGCACAGCATGAACCTGACATGCTCCGGTCAATCCGGGGGTGCGGGTGAAAGGAGGACCTCATGGCACGCAACAGCATGCGTCCCGTCGTCACGCTGAAGTCGACGGCCGGGACCGGCGTCACCTACGTGACGCGCAAGAACCGCAGCAACGACCCCGACCGGCTCGTCCTGCGCAAGTACGACGCACTCGCCGGGAAGCACGTCGCCTTCCGCGAGGAACGCTGAACCACGCTTCCGCCCCGGGCGGACAGCCATAAGGCAGACGGCCATAAGGCAGACGGCCATAAGGAAGGAAACCCCATGAGGCCCCGCATCCATCCCGAATCCCGGCTGGTCGCCTTCCGCGACCGCGCCGCGAACGCCCTCTTCCTCACCCGCTCCACAGCGGTCTCGGCCCGGACGATCGAGTGGGAGGACGGCAACACCTACCCGCTGATCGATGTCGACATCTCATCGGCGAGTCACCCGTTCTACACCGGGACCTCGAGGGTCGTGGACACCGCTGGGCGGGTGGAGCGGTTCGAGCGCCGCTACGGCCCGCGCTCGGCCCCGGCCAGGCCCTGACCACGGGCCGTCGTCCCGACAGGAGGAAGCAGACCATGAAGGTACGTAAGTCCCTGCGTTCGCTGAAGTCCAGACCGGGGGCCCAGGTGGTCCGCCGCCGGGGCGTGGTCTTCGTCGTCAACAAGAAGAACCCCCGCTTCAAGGCCCGCCAAGGCTGACAGCGCCTGCCCGTCCAGCCGGGCCGCACGTCGCGCAGCCGGGCCGCAGTACCCGAGCCTGCTCAGCCGGGCAGAACAACGGCCTGCCCGCCTGGCTGCCCACGTGCCGCCACCCCCGTCAGGAGAAGCCACCGGTGCACAAGCCGGTGTACAGGAGAGTCCCGTTCGTGAGGCCGGGGCTCTCCGCGGCCGCAGCTCGAGCAGCGGCAGCCCCCGGTGCCCTGCCGGGGGATCGGCGGCCGCGTCGGCGGCCGCGTGATCGTCCACAGGCGACTCGCGGCGTGCTTACGGATCCCGGGCCCGGGGAAGTGATGATCTCCATGACGAGCGCGATGCAGAACTACGGTCTCCTCTGGACCGACCCGGACGGCACCCCACAGGCGTCCGCCGGCAGGTACGACAAGCGGTCCGCAAAGCACCGCCGCACCGAACTGAAAGCCGTGGGCTGCACCCGCGTCGAGATCGTGCCGGTCAGGCCCGGCGAGGTTCCCGAGCCGGTTTCCTGAGCGGGGCGGAACAGGCCGGGGCGGGACGGCCTCGGCAAGGGACCCGCACGACGCCTGATCCCTACGAATCATCGATGAACCGGGGTCAGCCGGAGTCGCCTTGGCGGGGCCACCGAACACCGCCCCTGGCCTCACCCGCCCTGGGCCTCACCCGCCGTGTCCTCGCATGCGTTCGCCGCCCGCACCCGAGAACTCGTCGGCCCGGCCCCACCCCAGCAGATGATCCTTCCCGCGGCGCGAGCACGACCCCCGGCATCGGACTCTCACCGGCCGGCAGAGGGCCCCCGGCGCCGGAGCCCCCGGATGCGAAGAAGCCGGGATCAGCCACGGGCGTCGAGCCGGTCACCGGGATCCGGTCAGAGCACCGACAACAGGGTGGCCACCGTGGTGACAACCGCGCACACGGTAAGGGTCAGGCCCAGGCAACGGCGCCGCAGTTGCCGGTAGCGGTGTTCGTACTCGGCACGCAGGGCCAGGCTTCGGGCCGCGATGCGCTCGAGGTCCCGTCGGGCGCGGCGCAGCCTGTCGCCGACGTAATGGCATTCGATCTCCGTGCGCTGCGACGTCGTCAGCCACTCCATCGGCCTGACGAACTCCCGCGCACGCTGCTCCGCTTCCGCGACCTGCGCCTGCCACAGCAGGTATCCCTCCACCGTGTTGCCGAGTTCGCTCGCGGCTCTCCGCTTCGGCAGACCGTTCACCGGGTGCCTCGGCCGCTCATGCGCGGACGCCGTGGGCCTCGGCCTCGGCGATCGCGATATCGGGGTGGTGCAGGTCGAACGCCGGGGATTCACTGCGGACCCGCGGCAGGGTGAGGAAGTTGTGGCGCGGCGGCGGGCAGGAGGTGGCCCACTCCAGGGAGCGGCCGTAGCCCCACGGGTCGTCGACGCCGACCGGCCTGCCGTACTTGGCGGTCTTCCACACGTTGTAGAGGAAGGGCAGCATCGACAGGCCCAGGACGAAGGAGCTGATCGTCGAGATCGTGTTCAGGGCGGTGAAGCCGTCGGCCGCCAGGTAGTCGGCGTACCGGCGCGGCATGCCCTCGGCGCCCAGCCAGTGCTGGACCAGGAAGGTGCCGTGGAAGCCGGCGAACAGCGTCCAGAAGGTGATCTTGCCGAGGCGCTCGTCGAGCATCTTCCCGGTGAACTTCGGCCACCAGAAGTGGAAGCCGGCGAACATCGCGAAGACGACGGTGCCGAAGACGACGTAGTGGAAGTGCGCCACCACGAAGTACGAGTCGGACACATGGAAGTCCATCGGCGGCGAGGCCAGGATGACGCCGGTCAGACCACCGAAGAGGAACGTGACGAGGAAGCCCGCCGCCCACAGCATCGGCGTCTCGAAGGACAGCGAGCCCTTCCACATCGTTCCGATCCAGTTGAAGAACTTCACGCCCGTCGGCACGGCGATGAGGAACGTCATGAAGGAGAAGAACGGCAGCAGCACGCCACCCGTGACGTACATGTGGTGCGCCCACACCGTCACGGACAGACCGGCGATCGAGATGGTCGCGGCCACCAGGCCCATGTAGCCGAAGACCGGCTTGCGGGAGAACACCGGGATGATCTCGGTGACGATCCCGAAGAACGGCAAGGCGATGATGTACACCTCTGGATGGCCGAAGAACCAGAAGAGGTGCTGCCACAGCAGGGGCCCGCCGTTGGCCGCGTCGAAGACGTGGGCGCCGAACTTGCGGTCCGCCTCCAGGGCGAACAGCGCGGCCGCCAGGACCGGGAAGGCCAGCAGGACCAGGACACCGGTCAGCAGGACGTTCCAGGTGAAGATCGGCATCCGGAACATCGTCATGCCGGGCGCGCGCATGCAGATGATCGTGGTGACGAAGTTGACCGAGCCGAGGATGGTGCCGAAGCCGGAGAAGGCCAGACCCATGATCCACAGGTCGGCGCCGAGACTCGGGCTGCGGATCGCGTCCGACAGCGGGGAGTAGGCGAACCAGCCGAAGTCGGCCGCGCCCTGCGGGGTGAGGAAGCCGGCCACCGCGATCAGCGAGCCGAACAGGTAGAGCCAGTAGGCGAACATGTTCAGCCGCGGGAAGGCGACGTCCGGCGCGCCGATCTGGAGCGGCATGATCCAGTTCGTGAAGCCGGCGAACAGCGGCGTCGCGAACATCAGCAGCATGACCGTGCCGTGCATCGTGAACGCCTGGTTGTACTGCTCGTTCGACATGATCTGGATGCCCGGACGGGCGAGCTCGGCGCGCATGAGCAACGCCATCACGCCACCGATCAGGAAGAACGCGAACGACGTGATCAGATACAGGGTGCCGATGGTCTTGTGGTCGGTGGTCGTCAGCCACTTCACCACGACGTTGCCGGGCTGCCTGCCCCTGACCGGCAGTTCGTTCTGGTAAGAGTCCTCGGCTGCCTTGGCACCGTGGGGTTGGGGTTCGTCGAGGATGCTCACAGGTCGTCCGTCTCTCGATGCTCGCGGTCCGCTCACGCCATGCCGTCCGTCACGCGCCATCCTTGCGGGGCGAGGGGCAGCGTCCACGCCCGGAACGGTCGACGGGCGGCCGATCGCGTGACCGAGACACCCGGACGGAGCAACCGTCCCTCCACACGGCCGCCGGGAAACGCGCCGAGCCCGTCCCGACAGCCCCGTCCGGACAGCCCCGCAGGGGGACAGCGACACGGGGAGGCGCACGGCACTCGCCTTCTGCTCGAGCCTTTCGCCGGCGCTCAGCAGGCCTCACCCGGCCGCGTGAAGACCAGCCCCTCCCCACCGACCGGCGCCCCTGAGCGGCCACTCGCGCAGGAGGCTGTGGCTGGCGGTGGCGCAGTAGCCGTACTCGGCCCGTCCAGCCAGCTCAGAGCGTTTGACGGTCCCGCGGGAGCGGCCGCATTCCACCGGTGTGGAGCACACGATCCACACGTCGTCGCTCCACGCGGAGGTGCCGGTGGCCGGCAGCCGGGTGACCCGACCAGCAGCTCGGCGGCCTTGCGCAGCCGCTCTTGGAACGGGCGTGGCGAAGTCACGTGGCCCCGGAGGCGAAGCCGGGCACGGCCTGCACCAGGGTGAGCGTGACCAGCTCGGCATCGGTCAGTTGCGAAGCGGAGTCCAACTCCTTCTTCACACGGTGACGTCGGGCTCCCTGCCTTTATGTGCGCAGCCGGTCGGTCGTGTCTGTCCGCGTCTGCTCAGCAAGGCCAGCGCCGCCAACAGAACGCACCCTGCGGCTTCGACGGCGAGGGCCGGTTCGACCAGGTTCGCGTCGAGAGTCTCCTGGAATCCGAAGAGACCGGAGGTGAGGCTGATGATCAGGGCCACCAGTGTGCCGGCCGCGAAGAGCGCTCCCAGCGTGGCGAGGACGGGCAGGAGGCGGATGGGTGTGATCAGTAGCGACAATGCGAGCAGCCCGGCCCCGATCGCGTTGAGCAGGAACAGCGTGCCGATCGTGTCCAGATAGCGGTAGCCGTCGTACCAGAGGTGGAGATGGATCACGCCCATGGCCGCGACCGTTCCCGCCGCGGTCAGCCGGAGAGCGATGAGCGCGACCGTGCGTTCAGTAGCCATTACCGTCGGTCGTGTTGGTGCCGCTGCCCGTCGAGGCGGTGCCGCCCACGGTGAGTTCGGTCTTCATGCCCAGGTCCTTGTGGCCGTCGACAGGGCAGTAGACCTGGTACTTGCTGCCGTCCTTCAGTGAGACGGTGAGGTTCGCCGACTCTCCGGGTGCCAGCGTCCGCGTCTTGTGTTCCGTTCCGGAGCCCGCGATCTCCATGGCGTGGTCGTGATGGCCGTCGTTCTTGACGGCGAACGTGTAGGTCCCCGCCTTCAACGTCCTCTCGGACAGCTCCATCTTGAAGTCGACCAGTTTCACGTCCACCTGGGTGGTTCCCTGCTTGCCACCCTGCTCCGGGGCTGACGATGGCGAGCCTCCACCGTTGCCGTTTCCGCCTCCGCACGCCACGAGGATGCCCGCCAGTGCTCCGGCGGCCAGCCCGGGCCCGACGTTCCTGCGTACGAACGTCATGAGCGTCGTCGCCATGTCTCGGCCCTCCGTGAGAAATCGTTCCTGACCAGAGATACGGACGGACCGCGCCAGGGGATTTCCGGCAAACGGGAGCAAGCGGGACAATGGGGCCGTGATCCCGCGTGGAACCGGGGGAATCCGTTCGGCGAGGTTCGCCGTATCCACTGGTATGCGGAGATTGGGCCTACCCCTCGGGCGGCTCTCGGACGAGGCACTGCTGGCGGGAATGGCGACCGGCGCCCCGGAGACCGCCCTCGCATTCGTCCGCCGGTTCCAGCGCATGGTCTTCGGTATCGCCATCGCTGTCGTCGACGACCCCCAGCTCGCCGAGGACATCGCCCAGCAGACCTTCGAAAGGGCTTGGCGTCATGCGCAGGTCTACGACTCCCGGCGTGGATCGGTGAAGACCTGGCTGGGGACCATCACGCACAACCTGGCGATCGACGCCGTCCGCGCGCGCAAGGCGACCCCCGTCTCCCCCGAGGATCTCGACGCTCTGCTCGGCATCGTGACCCGGACGCCGGAACAGTGGGCACTGGCCGACGAGGCGGCATCCCGGATACGGGCCGCGGTGGCGGGCCTGCCGCGCCAGCAGGCGCGGGCCGTGGTCATGGCCGGGATCTACGGGATGACCGCACGGCAGATCTCCGAGTTCGAAGGGATCCCCCTGGGCACGGCGAAGACACGGATCAGGACGGCGATGGGGAAACTGCGGACGGTTCTGGAACCCGAGCGAGCCGATCATGACTGACAGGGACTGCGAGTGGCTGAGAGCCGTCGCCGACGAGCTGGCGCTGGGTATCCTCCCCGGTCAGGAGCGCGCCGAGGCCATCGCCCACCTGGACCGCTGTCCCACCTGCCGGAAGCACGTGGAGCACTTGACGTTCGTCGGAGACGGGCTGCTCTCTCTCCTGCCGGGCAGCGAGCCGCCCGCCGGCTTCGAGACACGGGTGACGGACAGGCTGGGCCTGAACCGGCCGGCGCGACGGCGGCGACCACGGGCCGGCGTGGCGGCCGCGGCCGCCGTCGCGATCGCCCTCGGGTTCGGCTTCGGTGGCTGGGCCGTCGGTACGGCCGTCGAGGGAGCGTCGGCTCCCCCCTCGCGGAGTTCGCAGCCCCCCGGCTCGGAGCACGGCCTGCTCGCAGCGTCCCTGCTGGCCCCCGACCACCGCCCGGTGGGCCGGATCTTCGCGTATACCGGATCTCCGGGCTGGGTCTACATGTCGGTCCACCTCGGCCGGGACGGGTCCGGATCCGACTCCCGGGCCGCAGACGCGTCCGAGGCCGCAGGCTCGCGCGACGGATACCCGCAGGCCGGAAAGGTCAGATGCCGACTGGAGCGTACGGACGGCACGGCGGTCCACATAGGGGAGTTCTCCCTCGACGACGCCGGCCGGGGTTACTGGGGAGCCCCCACGCGTGTCGACCCGGCCACGGTGTCCGGTGCCCGGCTGCTGGCAGCGGACGGCTCCGTCCTGGCCACGGCCCACTTCGACGCACGGCACAACCAGTGACCGCAGATCACCCCTCACGCCCGGTCCGGTTCCGCCGAGTCCCCGGACCCCCGCCCGCGCCCCTTTCGCCCGCCGTCGATCCTCGTACGGGTCACGGCGGACACCTGGCAGCGCCTCGCTCCGATGGCCGGCCCCGCCCCGCGGCCCCGCCCCGGAACCGCCGCCCCGGCGCGGTCGACGGGGCCGAGGCCGGGCACGGATGCCGTGCCCGGCCCGGCCCGGACCGGAGCGGTGCCTGCGCCTGGTGGGCGGTGCCGTGACGGACGACGTGGACGCGGCCCGTGCCTGGCGGTATGCGACGGCGCCGGCCGGAGCGGCTGCCCCCAGTTGCACGGGGGCATTCGTGCGCCTGTTCCCTTCACCGTTCGCGGGTGACTATCTCGCAGCCGAGTGCACGAAAATCTATGTTGGCTGGAGTAGACATTGGATGGCGGGCCGGTTATGGTTTCTCTCGTAGCCGAGATCAAGAAGGGCCCGGCAGACACGAACTGCCGGGCAGTGGTTGGCAGTTGTATTGCGCAGGACGGTACGGCGGTGGAGTTCCGAAGCCAGGGTTGTCGCAGGACGGCGACGGGACTGACGGTCGGACCGGGTGGCCCGCAGTGATCAGGGGCCGCCAGGAGCAGTACGGCAGTACCCGCAGTGCGGTTCTTCAGTGGTTCCCCGGTAAAGGCGTCGGCTGCGGGCGCGCGTGCCGGGAAGTTCGGCAGTGGGGTTCCAAGCCAGGGCAGATGCAGGACGGGCGACGGGGCCGGCTGCCGAAGTGCGGCGCTGTCCAAGGCCGCAGCAGTACGCGGTACCGGTAGTTCGCAGGACCAGCAGTATGCAGTGCAGTACCCGCTTGGTAAGTGATTGGCCAGAGGGAAGAACGGAGGAGCCCGCGCCATCAGGATCGCCCGGACGAGTAATGGGTCCGGGTACCGCAGGACATCGATAGTGAGGTGGTCTCCGGTCGAGCAACCGCGATCCCCGCACAGGCCCCCACCCCCCGTGGGCCGGTGCGGAAACAGAAGGCCGGCGCAGTACAAGGGCCGGCAGATGGTGTAGCTGTTCCTTCGGGGCCCTGGTGCCATACGGCACCAGGGCCCCTCAACCGGTTTCACAGAGAGGTGCAATGACAGCAGACGACTCGTTCGACCGGCTCGATGACGACGACTACCCCGCCTACACCATGGGCCGCGCCGCCGACATGCTCGGCACCACCCAGGGCTTCCTGCGCGCCATCGGCGACGCCCGCCTCATCACCCCGCTGCGCTCCGCAGGCGGACACCGCCGCTACTCCCGCTACCAGCTGCGCATCGCCGCCCGAGCCCGCGAACTCGTCGACCAGGGCACCCCCGTCGAGGCCGCCTGCCGCATCATCATCCTCGAAGACCAGCTCGAAGAAGCCCAGCGCATCAACGCCGAATACCGCCGCGCCGCCGAGAACTCAACGGCTGCGGCCTGAACGGGGCGCACCGGCACGCTCGTACGTGGTGACGGCCGTGAGCCGCTCGTGCTCGACAGCGCGATCACCATGATGTCCCGCCCTGTTCGTCTCCGCCCCGGCCCCGCGCCGTGCGGTCCCGGCCGTGCAGTCCCGGGGGAACAGGGGGGCCGTCTCCACGAGCGTGCCTGTCCCGTCTCGAGCGTGAACTGCCGGCCGGCTCACCGAGGCTGCCACGGCCTTGCGCTGCTGACCCGGCACGGGGCCGACCGGCCGGCGTGGGGGTCGTCGGCCGCGACGAGGACGGCAGGCGGGGCCTTCACTGCGATGACGGCGCTCACCCTGGTCTCACCGGCGCGACTCAAGCAGGCAACACCGCGGAATGAGGCCAACAGGTCCTACTCAGGCGGAGGTTGAGTACGTGCACTCATACCCGGTACCCGATGCGCGGCCAGTATGGGTGCAACGGCGCAGTGGAGAGCGCCGGTTGATCCAGCCGAGTCCGTAAGGGGAATTTCCCATGTCGCGTCGTGCCGCTTTGTCCGTGGCTGCCGGTGCCGTCGTCCTCGCAGGTGCCGGTGCTTTCGCCGTCGCCTACGCCGGGGACCAGCCTCCGGCGCTGGCGCACAGCACCGCCCGCTACGCTGCCCCGGACGGCGACCGCAGTGGTTCGTTGACCTTCACCACTGACGTCACGGCGTCTCCCGGCGTCAAGAATGTGAAGGTGCTGGCGTGGCCGGAGAAGTCGTCCTTTGCGAAGAAGGGGCTGACCGCCCAGGACATGGCCGCCGCGGAGCCGGCCGTCTGCAAGCCCTCTGGTGAGGACACCGTGCGCTGCACCTACACCGTCAAGGTCACCGGTTCCGATGCCGAGTCCTCCCCGCGCGGTGTCTGGCACGTCGCGGTCCTGGCCACGGCCAAGGGCGGCGAGACGACGCTGGAGACCAAGGCGGCCAACTTCACCGTTGCGTGATCCGCACGCGCCTGTGATCGTGGCGCGCGTGCAGTCGAGGCCACGGGCCGGGGCTGAAGGGAAGCAGGTCGTGATGCCGGCGAACGAGCCGTGGCGGATGTCGGTCGACGGTGAGGAGTTCGAGGTCGGCCAGCCGGACGGCAGGCCGGGCTCCTACGACTTGACCTGGCTGACGGGGCCCGATCCCCAGTACGGATTCGGGTTCAGCACCCACCCTCCGGTGCAGTGCGGCAGGGAGCAACTCGAGGAATCCATCCGGGAGTTCCTCTCGCAGGTGGATCCCGACACCGGACACATCGAGTGATCCGCCACTCCAGGCGGCGGGCGCAGGAGGCTCGCCGATGGCGAGGCGGTCGGCCATCCGAGCGCCGGCACCGGCATGCACTGTCCTTCCCTCCTGACGGACTGCCCAGACGTGCTCACGTTCTGGGCAGCGCTGCCGTCAGATAGATTTCGCGGATCCTGGCCGCGATGGCCGCCTGAGCGGCGCTCAGGAGAGGGACTGCTTCCGCGAAACGCGCTTCAGCTTCCTCGACGGGGGCCCTCATCAAGGTGCTGGGCAGGAGAATCGCGTCGCGCGCTCGGCCGACCAGGTTTCGCAGCTCTTCGTCGAGGACGAGGTCTTTGAGCATGCGGACTTCCCTATTGGCTTCGTCGAGCGCGTCCGAGTAGCCGTCCGGCAAAAGTGTGCCGGCGTAGTGCCCGGTCTGGCGAGCGCTCATGAGGTCAGCATGGTGAGCTCGTCCAGCGCCCCTGCCTAAAGTCTGCAGGGCCTCGTTGAGGCGCTCGAGGTGGTCGAGTTCGAAGGATTCCCGCCGTTCGATGAGAGCCTTCTCGCGGTCGTCCCGCAACGCTTGGGCCGCGCGGGCTCTCTGCCGCTTCTCGGTTATGTAGTCACGCAGGTAGGTAGAAGCGGGACCGGCACGAGTGCTTTGCTCATTCACTTGGGCCGTCGACCGGCAGCCGAGGCCTGACATCGACCCTGCACCACCGGCGACCGGGGGCTGCGCGGTGAGGGATGCCGCCTCAACTGTTGCCACGCGGCCCAAGCGCATAGAGGCACATCTGCCGGCTCTGCTCACCGCTACAGGCGGTGGCGGGAGTCCGAGCCACTACCCCGGCCCGGCTGTAGGACAGCAGGCCAGTTGTTCTTTGCGGGTTGGGATCGTCACACCTTCTCAATAGTTGTCGTATGGAAAGCTTTCGGTCAACTATCAACGGCGAATACCTCACCGATGACGCGCCGGCTGGGGAGACCCGTCACTCTTCTCACTTTCCGAGGGCTTTGTCCGACTGGAGGGGAAGGGCTGGATTCCGCCCGTATGGCGGACGGGATCACGGGAACAGTCCGATCTCTTGTGCGATTGCCGTGACAAGTTGTGGGCGCCTGGTGGCCGCCGGGGTTGCTGGGATCTGCTTTCTATGGGGGGAAGCCATGCACACGCGTGTCTTCGGCATGCCGTCACAGCGTGCCCGTAAGAGATCCACCCGCCTTCAGGCGCCGGCTTTCGTCACGATCGTCGCACTGTCCGCTTCGCTGCTTGCGGGCGCGAGCGCGGTGGCTGACGAGACCGAACCTGCCACGGTGTGGGGATCGGACAGCCCCGACTTCAGCATGCCGCCAGTGGAAGTCGGCTCGAACAGGCCGGTGGCATCCAAGGCGGCGACCAATCCGACGAGTGATGCTCTTGTGCCCTGGTCGCGTGGCCAGCGCGAGCGTGCCACGGGCGGCTCCGGAAAGGCGAATGCGTCCGTGGCCGCCGGTGACGCAGCGATCCTGAGCGTGGTGCCGGAGGGACAGGGTGACGTCCCCTGGCATCGCTACACCAGCTTCGCGATCACCGACGCACTGACCGCGCGGATCGACTATTCCACCGGCAACCTGATGCTGACGGCGACCGACTTCGATATCGCCGGCGCAGGACAGCGCCTCATGCTGGCGCGGACGTACAACTCGCTGGACGCCCCCTGGGGAAAGGTTGCCCAGCGCTGGTGGCAGCAGTACGAGCGATACCTGTCGATCTCCTCCACCGAGGCGGTGTTCTACGACGCCTCGGGAGCAACCGTCCACTTCACCAAGAACAGCAACGGCACCTTCACCACACCCAAGGGCTACTCGCAGGACCTGAAGAAGAAATCCGACGGCACCTACACGCTCACCAAATGGAAGTCTGGTGCTAAGGACACCTACGACGCGAACGGGACGCTGACCAAGGTCACTGACCGCAACAAGGGCACGATCACCATTGCCCAGCACGACGAAGGCAGCGAGCACAAGGGTTTCAAGCTGACCGACACCCGCTCGGGCCGCTGGATCGACCTCGTCAAGACGAACGCCTCACAGTGGCAGGCCAAGGACAACACCGGCCGCACCGCCGTGTTCAACCTCGACAGCGCGGGTGATCTGGCCGGCACCACCGATACCGAGGGCAAGACCGTCGCCTTCCGGTACGACACCTCCGGCCGCATGGACAAGATCACCACCGCTGAGGGCCGGGTCACCGTCTTCACCTACGACGACACCAACCGCGTCACGTCCATGCTGCGCGGCACTGGCTTCGACAGCGACGGCCACACAGGTCCCACGTGGACCTATGCCTACAGCGCTGGCTCTCCGACCGCGGCGGGTATCACCACGGCGACCGACCCTGAGCTCCACGCCACCAAGTACACCCACGATGGCGACGGCCAGGTCACCGAGGTCCTGGACGCTCTCCAGCACAAGCGTTCCACGAAGTTCGACGCGAACCACAACATCGACACCGCCGTCGACGCGATGGGCTCGGGCACCACCCCGGGCAACGTCACCGATTACGGCTTCGACGCCCGCAACAACCTGGAGACCGCTGTTGCACCGACGGGCGGCAAGGCGGTCCATACCTGGCAGACCATCGCCGGGGGCGACGTGCCCAAGGACTCCACCAACGCCGACGGGGAGAAGACCTCCTTCACCTACGACACGGCAGGCAACACCAAGTCCGTGGCGCAGACGGGAACCGGCGGCGGCAGCGTCTCCTACGACTACAACCCCGCCACCCCCACCTGCGGCGGCTTCGAAGGCCAGCGCTGTGCGCAGAAGACGAAGATGACGTCGACGAAGACGGTCACCACCGACTTCCACTACGACGCCAAGGGCAACCTGGACTGGGCCAAGCCCCCGGCGCCGCTGGACAAGACGACGTACACCTACGACGACCTGGGTCGAACCGAGACCGTCACCGATGCCCGCGGCATCAAGACCGTCTACGCCTACGACAGCCTCGACCGCATCAAGACGGTGTCCTCTACCAACGACACCGTCCGCTACTGGTACGACGGTGACGGCAACCTCACCCAGCGCTCGGACGGCACCGGCACCATCAAGTACGACTTCGACCCGCTCCAGCGGGAGACGGTCCGCCACCTGCAGGACGGCTCCCAGACCCTGCTCGCCTACACCCCGGCCGGAAACGTCGACTACTACCAGGACCCGGTCGGCAAGGTCGACTACACCTGGAACGAGGTCAACAAGCTCACCGAACTCAAGGACCCGCAGGGCCGGTCGACGACGTACAAGTACGACAACAACGATGTCCGCACCACCACCGCCTACCCCGGCGGCACGGTGCAGAAGATCACCCCTGACGCGTCCAGCCGCCCCAAGGCCATCAAGGTCACCTCCGGTCAGGGCACCCTGGTCGACCTGGCCTACACCTACGGCTACGGCACCGACGGGACCACCGACGGCGACAAGATCCGCACCAGCGCCGACGGCGTCACCGGGCTCAAGCGGACCTACAGCTATGACGGGGCCGGCCGCTTCTCCTACGCCAAGGAGGAGAAGGGCGGCACGATCGCCGACTCCTGGCAGTACTGCTACGACCTGGCCGGCAACCTCACCTCCCAGGGCACCGAGCAGGGCTGCCCGCGCGGCACCACCTACACCTACAACGACGCCCAGGAACTCACCGGCAAGTCCAGCACCACGGGCACCTGGTCCTACGACGCGATCGGCAACGAGACCGCCGCGGCCTCCACCGACGACTACATCCGTACGGGCGAGAAGTGGTCGGATCACTCGCAGATGACGTCGATCACGGTGAACGGCAAGACGTACGCGGGACAGTACGGCTCGACCGACCAGAGCGAACGCGTCAGCCTCGGCGACACGTTCTTCCACAACGGTCCGTTGGGGCTGTCCGCCAAGTCGACTGGCGGTGTGGACATGGGCTTCAACCGTGAACCCGGGGGCACGTTGAACTCCATGACGACCGGGGGCAAGACCTACTTCTACCTCACCGACGCGATCGGCAGCGTCATCGGTCTCGCGGACGAGGACGGCAACAAGGTCGACTCCTACACCTACAGCCCCCGCGGCGTGCGCATCCTGGCCCAGTCCACCGAACCGGTCGCCCAGCCCTACCGCTTCGCCGGCAACTACCAGGACCCCACCGGCCTGTACCACCTGCAGGCCCGCTACTACGACGCCAACATCGGCCGCTTCACCCAGCCCGACCCCTCCGGCCAGGAACAGAACCCCTACCTCTACGCCGAAGGCGACCCCGTCAACCGCATCGACCCCAATGGACTGGCATCCTGGGACTCGCTGGGTGTAGTCGGGGATGCAATCCAGGGCGGCTATCACCTCGCAACGGGTGACACCCAGGGGCTGTGGGCGGATGTGGCTGGGGTGGTTGCCGGGGCCGCCTTCGGACTCGTGTGTGAATCAGTCATGATCGGTGGAGCATTGCCTACGGCGGGTGCATTGAGGTTCCCCCGTCATGCGGGAGCCGCTGATCAGCTAGTCAGCAGGGGTTGACGGGTGTTCAGATTCGTTGGTTCGGCCGTCGCCTGCTCGGCGTAGTGCTTCTCCTCGAACTCGATCGGGCTGAG
>NZ_JASTTJ010000031.1:0-88364 GCF_032248645.1 Streptomyces zaehneri | reverse complement strand
AACCGGCTCAAGAACTCCCGTGCCGTCGCAACCCGTTACGACAAGAGGGCCTACGTCTTCCATGGCACCGTCACCGCAGCAGCGATCCGCTTATGGCTCCGATCATGATCCGTCGGACACTCCCTAGCGGCGGTGCATGGTCTCCAGAGCTCCGGCGAGGACGTGGGGGTCGTGGTGGCCCTTGTAGACCGCGGGTGGTTGCCTTTCGAGGCCGAGGAGTTGGGACACCGCCGTCCAGGCGGTGCGTACGGAGTACTCGACGGTGAAGACGACGTCGTCGGGTACCTCGGCGAACTGTCCGATGAAGGCGAGGTTGACCGATCCCTCGGGCACGACCTTTGGACGGTCGTCGCGCCGACGGGCCAGGAACTGGCTGGTGATGTACGGCATCACGCAGGGCACGACGGTGGAGGTGGCCAGGACGCGGGCCGTGAGCGCCTCGTCGAACCGCAGGTGGTGCAGCACCTCTTCGAGGATCTCCCGGCCGGAGCACATCGTCATCGGCTTGGGCGTGCTGTTGCCCGCGCGGCCGGGGAAGAGGCCGTAACCCCACCAGACCGAGACCCCGTCGGGCTGGTCGCGGTAGACGGGCTGGCGCTGGGCGACGATGGTGAGCAGCCAGTTGGACTCGGTGAACGTCATCAGGCCGGCCTTGCCCGTGTCCCGGCCGGTGAACTCCTCCAGCGCCTGGAGGAAGGCGGGATCCTTGGTGGTGACGGTGAACGACTCCCAGCGGGACTCCTTGACGCGCTTGTCGAAGGCGGCGGGGTTGCCGAAGTCCTCGCGCCCCCGGGCGAGCCGGTGCCAGAGCAGCCAGGCGTCCGAACGGTGGGGCGCCGCTGGGGGCGCCGCGCTGTGTGAGCCGAGGCTGGAGGCGTCGGTCATGGAGCCGTTGGTGACCAGGACCAGGTCCTCGGGAGCCACGGTGATCTTCTCGTCATGGCTGCCACGGGTGAGGTAGATGGTCTGCACGGTGCCACTGCGAGGACCTGGTGTGAACCCGAGGTCGGTGACAGTGCAGCCGGTGTGGACGGTGACGCCTCGCTCGCGCAGCCAGGTCGTCAGCGGCAGCACGATGGAGTCGTACTGGTTGTAACGGGTCCGGTGGATCCCCGACATGGAGGCGAACTCGGGGAAGAGGTGGACGAAGCGCCTGAGGTAGCGGCGGAACTCGATCGCGCTGTGCCAGGGCTGGAAGGCGAACGTGGTGCACCACATGAACCAGAAGTTCGTGGTGAAGAAGTGTTCGCCGAAGCAGTCGGTGATCCGCTTGCCGTCCAGGTGCCCCTCCGGCGTCGCCAGACACCTGACCAGGTCTATTCGGTCCCGCTCGGAGAACCCCATCGAGCGGACGTCGACGATCCTTCCCTGTCCGTCGACGAGACGGCTGATGTCGTCCCAGGCGAACTCCTCGTGCCCGGCCAGGGTCTCCTGTGTCACCGACACCGAGGGGTCGTCGAGGGAGGGGATGCCGGACAGCAGGTCGTACGTGCAGCGGAACTCGGCCTCGAACATCCGCCCGCCCCGCATCGTGTAACCGGCCTCCGCCGTGCCACCCGCGTCCAGGCTTCCGCCGATGTTCCGCTGCCCCTCGTAGAGGTGGATGTCGGATCCGTCGAAACCACCGTCGCGGATGAGGAACGTCGCCGCGGCGAGCGCGGCGATGCCGCTGCCCACCAGATACGCCTTTGCCACCGCACAACTCCTTGTTCTCACCTGCTGATCGGGAACCGCACGGCCAGTGTCGTCCGTGTCGGCGACGGCGGTCAGTGGGCCGATGGTCACCGGCCGGGGCCATATGGCCCAGGAGGCGGGGTCCGGCCGGCCGCTCGAACACGAGGGCGGACAAAGGCCCGGCCGGTGGACCGTCACCGACCGGGCCTGTCCTCGCCTCGGGTTCACACCGGGTGAGGGTCCGCCGTCCTGTCGTCGCGGTCGCCGATGTCGGCAGGGCGCGGAGCACCGGAGCCGCCGCGCCACGGCGGCGCCGCCCGATGGCCGTCGCGGCCGGCGTGGGTGGCCTTCTCGGTCTGGCGGCGCAGGCGGTCCTGGAGCCGGTCGACGAGTTCCTGGCCGGTGGCCGCCTCGGCCAGCACGACCACTTCGTGCCGTCCGACGTGCACGGCAGCCGTCGCCGACCAGGGGCGCTCCGCGTGATGGACGGACGCCCTCGTGATCCGCACCTCGCCGGCGACTGCGGGCAGTTCCGGCCGGCCGAGGACGGCGTCGATCTTCGTGCGGGCGTACACCAGGGTTTCCTCGTCCACCTCGCCCTCCGTGCGCAGCAGTACGGTGGGAACGTTGTTCTGGGAGTTGTCGCCGGTCATGTCGATATCCTTTCCTGGAAGTGCGGTGGGACGTCCCGCGTCGGTCACGCGGTCGGGCTGCCGGGCAGCCACAGGTCGGGGCCGAAGACCTCGTAGCGGATCCGCCGAGCCGGAACTCCGGCGCGCAGCAGCTGTCCGCGTACCTCCCTCATGAACGGCAGCGGGCCGCACAGGAACACCGCCGCGCCGTCGGGAAGTTCGATGCCGTCGATGTCCATCCGGCCCTCCCGGGCGGCGGCTTCCTGCCGGCCGGGTTGCTCGTACCAGAAGACCGCGCGGGCGTGCGGGAGCCGGCCCACCAGTTCGTTCGTCTCGGTGCGCAGTGCGTGGTCGGCGGGGGAGCGGTCGGCGTGCAGGACCAGCACCGGTCGTGCGGAGCCGAGGGCGGCCAGGTGGGCCAGGATCCCGGTCATGGGGGTGCAGCCGATGCCCGCGGAGACCAGGACGACCGGGGTGCTCGCGTCGGCCGGGTCGTCGAGGAAGACATCGCCGAACGGCGCGGACAGCGTCAGTTCGTCTCCCGCGCGGACCTGATCGTGCAGCGCGGTGGAGACCTCGCCCCGCGGCGTGCCCGGCTCGCCGGACACTCGCTTCACGGTGATCCTCCGCAGTTCGCCGCCGACGTCCGAGGACAGGCTGTACTGCCGCAACTGGTGGACGCCGTCGGCCATCATGACCCGTACGCTCACGTACTGGCCTGCCCGGGCGTGCGGAGCCGGTCCGCCGTCGGAGGGACGCAGCACGAAGGACACCACGTCGGCGGTCTCGGTGCGGCGCTCGACGACCGTCCAACGCCGCCACACCTCACCGGGTTTCACGCCCGCGTCCTGGTACAGGCGTGCCTCCCGGCCGATCAGGGCGCCGGCCATCAGCCAGTACACCTCGTCCCAGGCGGCGGCCACCTCGGGGGTGACGGCGTCGCCGAGGACCTCTGCTATCGCTCCGAACAGGTACTTGTGCACGATCGTGTACTGGTCGTCGGTGACGCCGACGGCGGCGTGCTTGTGCGCGATCCGGTCCAGCAGCGTGTCCGGGCGGGTGTCCGGATCCTCGAGCAGCGCGGTGGCGAATCCGGCGATCGAACCGGCCAGCGCGCGCCGCTGGGCCCCGCTGGCCTGGTTGCCCCGGTTGAACATGCCGTCGAGCAGCTCCGGCCGGTCGCGGAACATCGCGGCGTAGAAGCGCGTCGTGATCTCGTCGAGCGCCCCGGCGATCGCGGGCAGGGTGGCACGGACCACTGCGGTGGACTCTGCGGACAGCATGAAGCCTCCCTGGTAGGGGGTGAAGTGGGAAGGGCGCCGCTCTCACCGGGCGGCAGTTCCTGTGTAGCAGGCACCGGGCCGTGTTTCCGCGCTGATGCACGGCCCTGGGCGAAGAGGGGCCGAACGGCCCCATCGATCCGGGCGCAGTGGTCCCGCAACCCGCTTCGTGATGGGGCCGCTCGGCATCGTGATCCGGGAGCTCCAGCACGGGAGGCGGGATCCGGGGTCGTATAAGGCAGGGGGAGGGGCCGTCCGGCGGGTGACGAACCATTTCTTCGGGCGTCCCGGCAGCCGAGCGCGGTCAGCTGGTCTTGTGACCCCATTCAGGGCCGACCAAGTCCCACTCGCTGCCCCATTGGGCGATGCGCCGCCGGTCGAGCCGCCACCGCGCGACGGCTCCGGCGCCGAAGGCCATGCCGGTGAGGGCGAGCGCCGCCGCGGCAGCCAGGACGCCGCCTTCGACGGCTGCCTCCGTGGAACTCGGCGGCTCCGCGGTGATCTCGCCTCGGCCGTCGGTCCAGACGACGACCTCGGTTCCGGCCTTCAGGCCGTCCTCCACCAAGGTCCTGTCGGTGTGGACGGAGCCATCAGGGTCCGTCCAGCGGACTCGCGCCGCGGTCTGTGCGCCGATCGTCCCGATCCCGGCCACCTCTCGCGGTACGTCGGTGAGGAGCGTGGCGCTCACCGAAGAGCGTTCGGCGCGCTGGCGGGCGAACATCTCATCGGATGCGTGGGCCGTCACCAGGCCGACCACGGTGCCGCCCACCGCGGCCACCATCCATACGGCAAGCACGATCCAGGCCTCGACGACGTCGTCGTGCCGTCGCAGCGGATTGCCCCGCCACCGCCAAAGCCTCTTCCGCGTACGCGTGATGCCCTTCATCGGCCTGCCCCTCCGCCTCGTCGTGACATCACGAAGGTGACAGCCGGGAGCGGTCCGAGGCATGGGCCGAGGGGGCAGCACACGAGGGCCGGCCGCCGCCGATTCGCAGAGGAGGCCGGTCCGTTCGGCCCATGCTCGAGGTGATCGGAGGACGTGGTGCGGCGGATCTCCGGTGTCCCGGTGGCTCGGTGCGGCGTGGCCCCTTCGGGCCCGGCGCGGCGGAATTCCTTGAGCCCGGCGACCGGGCGGACCGGTCATGTACAGATGCTCGTCCCGCCTCGGCCACGGCCCCGAGGGCGCCGCGAGCCCGCGGCGCGACCCGCGCACGGTGGTGCTGGATGACGTGCTGGTGAGCCGCTGACCTGATCGAGCCGCTGCTGAGCCTGCCGGGTGCGGGGACCGTGCGGTCTCGGCGGGAAGGGGCCGCACGGCGTGTCGCCGGGGCCAGTCGGCTGCTGCCCGCGTCGTCCGCGGACGACGAGCATCCTCCCGAGAGAGCGAACACCAGCGCACGTGGAGAGAAGGGAACAGGACAATGACTGTCCGTCATGTGACCGTCGGCTTCGACGGTTCACCGGTCGCGGTGCGGGCCCTGGACCGGGCCGTCGGCGAAGCGGTGTGCCGGGGCTCCGCGTTGCGCGTCGTCTACGCCGTGGCCGACCGCGACGAGGCGGGGCCGGTTCTGTCGTCGGCTGCCTCGCGCGTCCAGGAGCGCCGGCCCGGTCTGCGGGTGGAGACCAAGGCCGTGGAGGGCGGCGTCGTGCCGGCCCTGACGAAAGAGAGCGAGGAGGCGGACCTCACCGTCGTGGGCACCCGGCGGCTCGGCGGTGTCGTCGGCGTTCTGGCCGGATCGGTGAGCCGGCGCCTGGCCGCGCACGCGCGAGGCCCTCTGCTGGTCGTCGGAGGGGATCACCCCTGCGGTGAGGGGCGTGACGTGCTCCTCGGACTGGAGAGCGATGCCGAAGCGGCTGCCGTGTATGCGTTCGAGGAGGCCGCGCGGCGCGGTGTGAGGCTGCGCGTCGTGCATTCCCCGACGCACCGGTACACCACGCCCGGGTTCCCGTCGCTGGTAGCCGCGACGAGCCCCGGCCAGGAGCGTCAGGCCATACAGAGCCGAGCGGAGGAAGCGGTTGCGCGGTTCGGCATCGCTCGACTGCGGGAGGCGTACCCCGAGATCGAGGTCGACAGCCGCACGGTGCGCACCGGTCCGGCGAAGGCCCTGCTGGCCGGTACGCGGGAGGCCGGCGTCGTGGTCATCGGCGCGCGCCGACGTGCGGGTCGGCTCGGTCTTCAGCTGGGCCCGGTCGCGCACGTCCTGCTGCACGGCTCCCGGTGTCCCGTGGTGCTGGTGCCGACGCCGTGAGCGTGTCGTCCGACTGCCCGGCCGCCCGCCCCCGGGAGCCGGACGTGGTCGGACGGACTTGTCCCCAGGCTCCCGGCACGGCACCTCCGCGTGGCAGGCACCGCCGGACCCTACTTGTCGGGTGTGCCTGTCGGCCCGTAGAAGGCGGCTCGCATGATCCCCTGCATGTCGTCGAGCATGGGCATCCGCGGGTTGGCGGGCGCGCACTGGTCTTCGTAGGCGTTCAGGGCCTGTTGGGGCAGGGCGTCGAGGAAGGCGCTCTCGTCGATGCCGAGGGACCGGAACGACGGTTCGATGCCCACGGCGTCGCGCAGTCGCTCCACGGCGCGGGCGAGCGATTCGACGCCCTCGGCCGGGGTGCCGGCCGGCAGGCCCAGGGTGCGGGCGATGTCCTGGAAGCGTTCGGGAGCGCGGTAGCTCTCGTACTTGGGCCAGCCCGTGAGCTTGGTCGGAACGGTGCCGTTGTAGCGGATGACGTGGGGGAGCAGCACGGCGTTGGTCCTGCCGTGCGCGATGTGGAACGTGGCGCCGAGGGTGTGGGACATGGCGTGGACTATGCCGAGGAAGGCGTTTCCGAAGGCCATGCCCGCGATGGTGCCCGCGTTGTGCATCTTCTCGCGTGCCTCCGGGCTGGCTGCCCGGTCGTTCACGGCGGCCTCGATGTGGCCGAAGATCAGCCGAATCGCGTGCAGCGCGAGTCCGTCGGTGAAGTCGTTGGCGTAGACGGACACGTACGCCTCGATGGCGTGGGTGAGAGCGTCGAAGCCGCTGTCCGCGGCCAGCGCCGGGGGCAGCCCGGTGGTGAGCAGCGGGTCGACGATGGCCACGCTCGGGGTGAGCGCGTAGTCGGCGAGCGGGTACTTCTTGCCGGTCGCCGGATCGGAGATGACGGCGAAGGGGGTGACCTCGGCGCCGGTGCCGGAAGTCGTGGGCACGCACACGAGACGGGCCAGGCGGCCGAGCACGGGGAAACGGAATGCCCGCTTGCGGATGTCGGAGAACTTGTGCCGCATGTCCGCGAAGTCGATGTCCGGCTGCTCGTACAGCAACCACATCACCTTGGCCGCGTCCATCGGCGAGCCGCCGCCCAGCGCGATGATCGTGTCCGGCCGGAAGTCCCGCATGAGCCGCGCGCCGCGCTGCACGGAGTCGATGCTCGGCTCGGGCTCGACGTTGTCGATGATCTGGACGGTCACCGGCTCGTGGCGCCGCTGGAGCACGCGCGTGACGCGGTCGACGAAGCCGAGGCGGGTCATCGTCGCGTCGGTGACGATCGTGACCCGGTGCACGTCCGGCATGGACGCCAGGTACCGGATCGCCTGCGGCTCGAAGTAGATCTTCGGTGGCACCTTGAACCACTGCATGTTGTTGCGGCGGGTGCTGACCCGCTTGACGTTCAGCAGCTGGGCGGCGGAGACGTTGTTGGACACCGACGTGCTGCCCCAGGAGCCGCAGCCGAGGGTCAGCGACGGCAGCAGGCCGTTGTAGATGCCGCCGATCGCGCCCTGTGAGGACGGCGCGTTGACGATGATCCGCACGGCCTTCATCCGCTTCCCGTACGCCTCCGCCAGCGCGCGGTCCTCGGTGTGGATGACGGCGCTGTGGCCCTGGCCGTGGAAGGCGACCATGTCGGCGGCCAGGTCGAAGCCCTGCTGTTCCGAGCGGGCACGCAGCACGGCGAGCACCGGGCAGAGCTTCTCCCGGGTCAGCGGCTCCTGCGGGCCGACCCGGTCCGTCTCGACCAGGATGAGCGAGGTGCCGGCGGGCACACGGAAGCCCGCGTGCTCCGCGATCCACTCGGGGCTCTGGCCCACGGCGGCTGCGTTGACCTTGGGCTCACAGCCCGAACCCGCGGTGCCCGCGGGGAACAGGAAGGCCTCCAGCTTCGCCTTCTCCTCGGCGGTCGCCAGGTGGGCGTGCAGTGTGCGGAACTCGGCGAGCGCCGGGTCGTAGATCTCGTCGTCCAGGATGACGGCCTGCTCGGAGGCGCAGATCATGCCGTTGTCGAACGACTTGGACAGCACCAGGTCGTTGACGGCACGGCGCAGCTTGGCGCTCCTGTGGACGTACGCGGGGACGTTGCCTGCGCCGACCCCCAGGGCGGGCTTGCCCGCCGAGTAGGCCGCCCTGACCATGGCGTTGCCGCCCGTGGCGAGGATCAGCGAGACGCCCGGGTGGCGCATCAGGGTGCCGGTCGCCTCGACGGACGGAGCCTCGATCCACTGGATGCAGTGCTCGGGCGCTCCCGCGGCGAGGGCGGCGTCGCGCACGACGCGGGCCGCCTGCGCGCTGCATTCCTGGGCGGAGGGATGGAAGGCGAACACGACGGGGTTGCGGGTCTTCAGCGCCATCAGCGCCTTGAAGATCGTGGTCGAGGTCGGGTTGGTGACGGGAGTGACCGCGCACACCACGCCGACCGGTTCCGCCACCTCGACCATGTCCTCGATGTCGTCGCGTGCGATGACGCCCACGGTCTTCATGGGAGCCATGCTGTGGGTGACGTGCTCGCAGGCGAACATGTTCTTGGCCGCCTTGTCCTCGAAGACGCCCCGTCCGGTCTCCTCCACCGCGAGGCGGGCGAGCGCGGTGTGCTGGTCCAGAGCGGCGACCGACGCCTTCTTGACGATGTGGTCGACCTGCTCCTGGTCCAGGGCCTCGTAGTCGGCCAAGGCCTTGAGTCCGCCTGCTACCAGCTGGTCAACGGCGACGACGGTGTCCGACGGCGCCTCGGCGGTGGGCCTGGTGGCGGTGCGGTCGTCGTGGCGGGTCATGGTTGTGCCTCCGTCGTCGAGAGGTGAGCCGCGCTGTCGGCGGCCGGTACCGGAGCGGCGTCGTGGATGACCGGCGCCGCTCCCTCAGCAGCGTCTCGCCGGCACCGCTGCGCCGAGCAGGTCCTCCCGGTTCCCGGCGGGTGCCTGACCGGCCCCGAATGTGCGGGCCGAGTGGCCCTTACGCCCTGTTGAACGCCGCGGAACGCGAGCCGCTTGTCAGAGGGGCATTGTCAGAGGGGCATTGTCAGAGCGGCCAGGGACGCGCGATCCCGCCCGTGTGCCGCTCGGGCGGACGGGTGTCGTCGACGCGGAACGTGAGGTTGTTCACGACGCCCACCACTCCGTCCACCCGCCACGTCAGCTGGATGGCCAGGGGGATGCCGCTGCGCTGCTCCAGCCGGCCCCGCAAGGTGACCATGCCGTCCCGGACCGAGACGTTCACCGTGTGGGGCGGCACGCACATGGCCCGCGTCAGCACGTCCTCGAGCACTTCCCGGCCGATCTCCTCGTCCGTGCGCAGGAACACGCGCAGCAGGTCCCGTCGGGTGGCGATGCCGATCAGCCGGTCCTCCTCGTCCACCACGGGAAGCCGGTCCACGTGGCGGCGTTCCATGATGCGTGCGGCGTCCGCGACGCGCTGTTCGGGGTGCACGGTGACGGCGGGCGTCGACATCAGCTCTCCGGCGGTCGTGGCCAGGGCCGCGGCCGTCGCGTCAGCGGTGGAACCGCGCGCGGGGTTGCGGCCACGCCGGAGACGGCCGTGAGCGGGCCGAGCCGCCTGATGGCGGATCAGGTCGGTTTCGGAGACGACCCCGAGGACCTTGTCGTCGTCGTCCACCACGGGCACGCCGCTGATGCGGTGCCGGTCCAGCAGGCGTGCCACGTCCTTGAAGGGTGTCTCCCGGCGCGCTTCGACGACCTCGCTGGTCATCACCTCGCCGACGATGCGGGTCATCACGCCACTCCTTGCCTCGGCCGTCCGCGAGAGAAGCGCGGCGGATGCTGTTGTGCCCGGACGCCCACGTCGCGGAGCCCCGTGCGGTGGGTCGTCCGTGATCGCACAGGGGCCGGAGCGCACGGGCTGTGTCGGCCGACGGCCGACGACGTCCCTTCGGACCGTCCCGGGTAACCGGCCCCCGATACGGCTCCAGCGTCCGCCGGCGCGAGCCGTCGTGGCAGGGGTCAACCGTCCCGAAGCCGGGGCCGAATGCCCCGACTCCAGGAATCCGGCCCTGTCACATGGGGAACCCGCCGCTTTCGGGATGCGCGCGATCAGGCGCAGGGGGCGCGGGAGCGGGATCGTCGACGATCTCTCCCGCCGGCCGGGTGGTCCGGCTTTCGCCGGGCGGGCAGTTCGTCGCGGCCGGGCCGCGGGAGCTCTCGGCACACCGCGGATCAAGGAAGGCGGCGAGGTCCTTGGCCGGCAACGCAGTTGGATGGTCCGAAGCAGTAGGGCCGACCGGCCCTGGCCCTTCGGCCCTGGAACGCGCACGATCTACGGTAGGCAGGGACCCGGGCACGCGGTGGGCGTGCTCCGGCGCAGGTACGAGACGGCACGGAATGAGGAGTTTTTGATGGCGGACGGCAAGCGGCCCGGACCCGATGATCCGATCCAGGTCTTTCTGCTGGACGACCACGAGGTGGTACGCCGCGGGGTGCGCGACCTGCTGAACGACGAGCCGGACATCGACGTGGTCGGTGAGGCGGGCACGGTGGAGCAGGCGCTGGTGCGTGTCCCCGCGCTGCGCCCGCAGGTGGCGGTTCTCGACGTCCGCCTGCCGGACGGCGACGGTGTGACCGTCTGCCGGGAGCTGCGGTCGCGCATGCCGGAACTGGCCTGTCTGATGCTGACCTCGTTCGACGACGAGGAGGCGCTGCTCGACTCGATCATGGCCGGCGCCTCCGGATACGTACTGAAGCAGATTCAGGGATCGGATCTGGTCTCGGCCGTCCGTACGGTGGCCGCCGGCCAGTCCCTGCTCGACCCCAGTGCCACCGCCAGGCTGATGGCCCGCCTGCGCCAGGGCCCGGAGCCGGAGCCCGAGCCGGACGCCCTCCCGGGCCTGACGGACCGGGAGCGGGAGATCCTGGCCCTCATCGGTGAGGGACTGACCAACCGGCAGATCGGTCAGCGGCTCTACCTCGCGGAGAAGACGGTCAAGAACCACATCTCCCGGCTGTTGGCCAAACTCGGCGTGGAGCGCCGCATCCAGGCGGCCGTCATCGCCACCCAGGCCCAGGACCGGGCCAGGCAGCAAGGCCGCTGAGCCCGCCCGCACGCCAGGCCCACTGGGCCGAACGGCCCTCCTCCCAGCCCCGTGCGGCCCAAGCCGGATCTCCTTCCCGGCCGTCAGGCTGGCAACGCACCCGGACATCACCGGACGGCACTCATCAGGAGGATGGCGGACATGAGCGTGCGCGTCGGCATCAACGGCTTCGGCCGCATCGGACGCAACTACCTGCGCTGCGTGCTGGAGCGCGCGGAGACCTCGGCCGGCACACCGGTCGAGGTCGTCGCGGTCAACGACCTCACCTCGCCGGCGGCGCTGGCCCATCTGCTGGAGTTCGACTCCACGTACGGCCGGCTGCACCGCGCGGTCGAGCACGACGACACCTCGCTCACGGTCGACGGGCACCGGATCGTCGTGACCGCCGAGCGCGATCCGGCGGCCCTGGCCTGGGGTGACGCCGGAGTCGACGTCGTCATCGAGTCCACCGGCCGGTTCCGTACCCGCGAGCAGGCGGGGCTGCATCTGAAGGCCGGCGCCCGCAAGGTGCTGCTGTCGGTGCCGGGCAAGGACGTCGACGCCACCGTGGTGATGGGCGTCAACGAAGGCACGTACGACCCGGAGCGCCACCACGTGGTCTCCAACGCCTCCTGCACCACCAACTGCGTAGCGCCCATGGTGAAGGTCCTCGACGAGCACTTCGGCCTGGTCAAGGGCCTGATGACCACCATCCACGGCTACACCAACGACCAGGTGGTCCTGGACGGCCCGCACAAGGACCTGCGCCGTGGCCGCAGCGCCGCCGTCAACATCATCCCCACCAGCACCGGGGCCGCGCGTGCCGTCGGTCTGGTGCTGCCGGAGCTGGCCGGGACCCTGGACGGCATCGCCGTGCGGGTGCCGGTCGAGGACGGTTCGCTGACCGACCTGAGCGTGGTCCTGGAACGGCCCGTGACCGCGGACGAGGTCAACGCCGCCTTCCGCGAGGCCGCCGACGGACCGCTCAAGGGCATCCTGCGGGTGTCCGACGCACCGATCGTCTCCCGGGACGTCGTGGGCGATCCCGCCTCGTGTGTCCTGGACGCCCCGCTGACCCAGGCACACGGCGACCTGGTCAAGATCTTCGGCTGGTACGACAACGAGTGGGGTTACACCAACCGGCTGCTGGACTTCACCGAGTACGTCGCGGCCCGGCTCTCGCGGAGCTGACCGGCCTGGTCGCTCACGCGATGACCTCTGCCGACATGCGAGGGCAGGGGCGAGGGCGAGCCGGTTGCGCATCCTGTGTTCAGGCGCGGTGAACGGAGGTAGGCATACCTGCACCAAGCTGCGCGTTCCCGCACTCGTCGGGCGCCGGTCGGCGGGAGCGCGCAGGGGTTCGACGAAGCCCGCGTGTGCGGCGCCCCACCCGTCACGGCCGACGGAGGGGACTCGCCGCGTATCCCGAGCGTGTGAGGAGGATGCCATGGCATCCCGACTCGATGAGAAGACGGTGGCGAAGCTCGTGGCCGAGGCCACGAAGGCGCCGTCCATGCACAATGCGCAACCGTGGCGGTTCCGCTTCGTGACCGGTGAACGCCGCATGCTGTTGTACGCGGATCTCGAGCGGGCCATGCCCCGCTCGGACCCCGGCAACCGGGCGTTGTACATCGGCTGCGGGGCAGCGCTGTTCAATCTCCGGGTCGCGGCCGCGCAGGCGGACCTCGTCGCGGAAACAGCGCTGTCGCCCGATCCGCAGGACCCGCTGCTGCTTGCGTCCGTGCGCCTGGTCGATACTGCCGGCCGTGTCCGGGACGACGACCTGGTGCGGCTGCACCCGGCGATCCACCAGCGGCACACCAGCCGCCACCCGTTCGCGGACACGGCCATCCCGCACGACGTACAGGCCGTCCTGCGCGAGGCCGCGGCACGCGAGGGCGCCGAGCTGTTGTTCCCCGGCCCCTGGCACACCGAGACCGTTCTCGACCTCGTCCGCGACGCCGAAAGCCGCGACGTCATGGACCCCGGCTCCAACGAGGACCTGGTGCGCTGGACGCGGCTCGGACCGGAAGCGGATATCGCCGTCGACGGCGTCCCGGAGTACGCCTTCGGACCCGGCAAGCGGGACGGCAAGGCTCCCGTCCGGGACTTCGCCGGCCGCCGTCGGGTGGCCGACCGCGGCACCACCACCTTCGAACGCACCCCGCAGCTGGCACTGCTCAGCACCCTCGGTGACGGCTCCGACGACTGGCTGTGCGCGGGGCAGGCACTGGAGCGCGTCCTGCTGGAGGCCACCCTGGCCGACCTGGCCACCTCCCTGACCTCTCACGCGCTGGAGACCCGCGACCTGCGCCTGCTGACCCGCGACCCCGGGGAGGGCACAGGGCAGGTACAGATGGTGCTGCGACTCGGCTACGGCCCGCGAGGGCCGGTCACGCCTCGGCGCGCGGTGGGGGAGGTCCTCGACATCGCGTGACATCGGCCCGACGGGTTCCTGGGCGGCCGGTGCGCGCTCCCCCGCGCCTGGCGGCGGGCGGAGCGTTCGCCGACGGCAGCCCTTGCGCGCGGGCCGCGGGCACCCCGATCACCGGCGGTATCACCGCCCAGCGCCGGCGCTGGGCGGTGATACCGCCGGTGATACCGCGTTCAGGTACAGGACGCGGCTGAGGGTGGCGTCCTCGGGCGCGGTCGGGTCGCCCTGATCACGGTGGCAGTCATGACGCCTCCTCGGGGTTGTGCACGAAGGAGGACGGCGAGCGGACCGATCGCGCCCAGACCGGCGGAGGGACAGCGGACTCCGGGGAGCGTCACCGCGGCGCGGCGGCTTCCTCCGGCGCGGGCGGCCCTGCGTGGGGAGTGAGGTCGAATTCCACGTCCACCACGCCCTCGACGGCACGGGCCAGCCGTGCCGCCACCGGCACCAGTGCGGTGTCCCGGACTCGGCCGGTGAGCTGTACGACCCCGTCCCGCACGCTCACGAGCACGGCCGACTTCGGTGGCGGGAAGAGGTAGGACACGACCTCGCGCCGGACCTCCTCGGCGATCTCCTCGTCGTCACGCAGGAAGACCTTGAGCAGGTCGGCGCGGCTGACGACGCCCTCGAGCATGCCCAGGGCGTCGACCACGGGCAGCCGCTTGACCTTCGCGCGCGCCATGGTGCGAGCCGCCTGGGCGAGGGTGGCGTCCGCGCGGACGGTGAGGGCGGGGGATGTCATCAGCTGCTCAGCGGTGAGCGCACCCGCCTTGTCCGGGACCTGCGGACGCCGCAGCTGCGTGTAGCGGTCGGTATCGCCGTCGCGGAACTCCTCGGTGGGCAGCAGATCCGCCTCGGAGACCACGCCGACGACCCGGCCCTCGCCCTCGATCACGGGCAGGGCGCTGATCCTCCACTCCTGCATCAGCTGGACGATCTCCTTGAAGGCCGCCCCTCGGCCGACCGCGGCGACCGTGTGGGTCATGACATCGCTGACGATGTGCGGGGTGCCGTGCATGGTCACTCCTTCGTTTCTCGTGCAGGAGCCGGTGGGGTCAGCCGGTGGGGTTCAGACGGAACTGCCGGCGCCGTACGGGGCGTACAGGTCCAGCAGGTGTGTCCTGGCCGAACGGAGCCGGTGGGCGAGGACCTGCCCCACCCACTGGGAGACGTCCCGGCCCAGTTCGGCGTCGTCCTGGCACAGGGAACGGACCGCCGCGCCGTCGAACTCGTAGGCCCTGACCGGTGTCGTCGCCTCGGCGCCCAGGTGCCACATGTGCGGCGGGAAGAGCCAGGACCAGCCGACGAGTTCGTTGTGGCCCAGGTTCTCGATCACGGCGGGCCGACGGCCGGGGACGCGCATGTCGAGCTCGATCCTGCCGGTGCGGATGATCCAGAACCGATCGGCGCGGGATCCCTCCTCGAACAGGCGGGTTCCCTGAGGGATGGACACCTCCCGGGCGAACCGCATCAACCGCTCGCGGTTTTCCGCGGTGAGGGAGCGAAGCATCGTGGGGGTGGGGGAAGCGTTCATGGCGTGCCTCCGCGAGAGTGGTACGGCGTTCCCTGGCCAGGGTGCGCCGTATCCCCCTGAGCTCGGCAGGGGCCACCCGGGTCCCTCGGCCGGGACGTTCGGGTCACCCCGGGCCGGTCGGCCCTCGGGTACCGGGACCCTCCGCACCGGCCGGGGCCGAGTGGCCGCTGCCCGCGCGCGGCACGGCGCAGAAAGCTCGTGCACAGATCGGCCCATCCGCACCGACCCGCACAAGGAGCACAGCCATGCCCGGGACCACGAAGAGCGGGGAGCGAGCGGCGCCGAGACCGTCACTCGGTCCGTCCGCCGCGTCCTCGCTCGTGAACGGCACCGTCATCGGCGCCGGGATCCTCGCCCCGCCCTCCGCCCCGGCCCCGTACGTCTTCTCCTCGCCCGCGTCGGTCGTCCCCGGCCAGGCCGAGAACCGGATGCACACCATCAAGGCCGAACTCGTCGCCACCCTGGAGGGCTGAAGCCATGCGAATCGTCGTCGCCCTCGGCGGCAACGCCCTGCTCCACCGGGGCGAGCGCCCCGACGCCGCCGTACAGCAGGAGAACATCGACCGGGTGGCCACCGCCCTGGCGGCTCTGGCACACGAGCACGAGGTCGTCCTCACCCACGGCAACGGTCCCCAGATCGGCCTGCTCGCCATGGAAAGCGCGTCCGACCCCGCCCTCAGCGCCCCCTATCCGCTGCACCTGCTCGGGGCCCAGACCCAGGGGATGATCGGCTCCCTGCTGGCCTGCACCCTGCACGACGCCCTGCCCGGCCGCCGGATCGCCACGCTCGTCACCCACACCCTCGTTCGGGCCGACGATCCGGCCTTCGCACGGCCCACGAAGTTCGTGGGCCGGACCCATTCCCGGGAGATGGCACGGTCCCTGGCACGCAAGCGGGGCTGGCACATCGCCCAGGACACCGGCGGCTGGCGCCGCGTCGTGCCCTCCCCCGCACCGGAACGGATCCTGGAGACCGACACGGTCCACGAACTGCTGAACGGCGGTGCGCTGGTGATCTGCGCCGGCGGCGGAGGTGTCCCCGTCACCGCCGACAAGGTCACCGGGGCGCTGACCGGGGTCGAGGCCGTCGTGGACAAGGACCTCACGGCCGCGCTGCTCGCCGAGGACCTCAAGGCCGACTTCCTGCTCGTCCTCACCGACGTCCCCTGCGTGTACGAGGACTACGGCACACCGGCTCAGCAGCCCGTACTCGACGCCACCCCCGCCGAGCTGCGGCGAAGGGACTTCCCCGAAGGCTCGATGGGCCCCAAGGCCGAGGCGTGCGCGCGGTTCGTGGAACGCACGGGGGGTCTGGCCGCGATCGGCGCCCTGGACGCGGCGTACGAGATCGTCCACGGCCGCTCGGGCACGCTCGTCCGCCCCGAGTTGGCAGGGGGCTGAGGCGAAGGGCCGATCGGCCCGGCTGGGAGGGACCGGTGGCCGCCGGCAGGTGTGCCGACGGACCCTCCCGGCGGCCGGGGCCGACGAGAAGGATCGGCAGGACAGAAGGAGCGACCGTGCGGACTGAGGAGAGAACGGCGATGACGGTAACGGTGACGGCTGGACCCCGGACGCCGCAGGCCTGGCGGGACTTCACCGGCGCGGGCTGGCGGGAGCGGATCGACGTCCGCGACTTCATCCAGGCGAACTACACGCCGTACGAGGGCGACGCGGCCTTCCTGGCCGGGCCCACCGAGCGCACGCGCGCGGTGTGGGAGAAGGTGAGCTCGCTGTTTCCCGAGGAGCGGCGCCGGGGCATCCTCGACGTCGACCCGGGCAATCCGTCCACGATCACCTCGCACCGGCCGGGCTTCATCGACCGCGACCGCGAGCTGATCGTCGGCCTCCAGACCGATGCCCCGCTGCGGCGGGCCATCATGCCCAACGGCGGCCTGCGGATGGTCGAGAACGGGCTGAAGGCGTACGGCTACCAGGCAGATCCCTTTGTCACCCGCGTCTTCGGCACCTATCGCAAGACCCACAACGACGGTGTCTTCGACGCCTACACCCCCGAAATGCGCACCGCCCGCAAGGTGGGCATCATCACCGGGCTGCCGGACGCCTACGGTCGCGGCCGGATCATCGGCGACTACCGACGCGTCGCCCTCTACGGCACCGACCGGCTGATCGAGGCCAAGCAGGCCGAGAACGCCCTCCTCGCCACGCAGCCCTCCACTGCGGACGTCATCCGTGATCGCGAGGAACTCGCCGAGCAGATAAGGGCGTTGAGGGAACTGGCTGAGATGGCGGCCACCTACGGCTGCGACGTCTCCCGCCCCGCCGCCACCGCCCACGAGGCCGTGCAATGGCTCTACCTCGGCTTCCTGGCCGCGGTGAAGGAGCAGAACGGCGCCGCGATGTCGCTGGGCCGCACCTCCACCTTCCTGGACGTCTACCTCCAGCGGGACCTGGACGCGGGGCTCGTCGACGAGACCCGCGCGCAGGAACTGATCGACGACTTCGTGATCAAGCTGCGGATCGTACGGTTCCTGCGCACCCCCGAGTACGACGCGCTGTTCTCCGGCGACCCCACCTGGGTGACGGAGTCCATCGGCGGCATCGGCGACGACGGCCGCACGCTGGTCACCCGCACCTCCTTCCGCTTCCTCCAGACCCTGTACAACCTCGGACCGGCCCCCGAGCCCAATCTGACCGTGCTGTGGTCGCCGCGACTCCCCGCCGGCTTCAAGAAGTTCTGCGCCCAGGTCTCCATCGACACCAGCGCCATCCAGTACGAGTCCGACGACCTCATGCGCCCGCGCACGGGCGACGACACCGCGATCGCCTGCTGTGTCTCGGCGATGGCCGTCGGCAAGCAGATGCAGTTCTTCGGGGCGCGGGTCAACCTGGCCAAGGCACTGCTGTACGCCGTCAACGGCGGCCGGGACGAGATGACCGGCGAACAGGTCGCCCCCGAGGCACCTGCGCTGACGGGTGAGTACCTGGACTTCGTCGAGCTGTCGGCGGCGTACGACCGCGTACTGGACTGGCTCGCGCAGACCTACGTCAACACCCTCAACGTCATCCACTTCATGCACGACAAGTACGCGTACGAGCGCATCGAGATGGCGCTGCACGACTATCCGGTGCACCGGTTCATGGCCTGCGGAATCGCCGGACTCTCGGTCGCCGCCGACAGTCTGTCCGCCGTCAAGCACGCGCGGGTGAAGGTGTTCCGCGACGCCACCGGTCTCGCCGTCGACTTCCGCACCGAGGGGGAGTTCCCGGCCTACGGCAACAACGACGACCGCGCCGACAGCATCGCCGTCGGCCTCGTCGAGTCCTTCATGGCCAAGGTCCGCAAGCACCCCACGTACCGGGACGCCGAGCACACCCAGTCGGTACTGACCATCACCTCGAACGTCGTCTACGGCAAGCACACCGGAAACACCCCCGACGGCCGGCGGGCCGGCGCGCCCTTCGCGCCCGGCGCCAATCCGATGAACGGCCGTGATCGGCACGGCGTGGCCGCCTCCGCCCTCTCGGTCGCCAAGTTGCCGTACGAACAGGCCCGGGACGGGATCTCGCTGACCACGACGATCACCCCGGAAGGGCTGGGCCACGACCCGGACGAGCGCGCGGATCACCTGGCCGGGATCCTGGACGCGTACATGTCCTCCGGCGGCTTCCACATGAACGTCAACGTCCTGGACCGGGCCACCCTGGAGGACGCCATGGAGCACCCGGAGAAGTATCCGGAGCTGACGGTCCGGGTCTCCGGATACGCCGTCAACTTCGTCCGGCTGACCCGTGAACAGCAGCTCGACGTGATCAGCCGGACCTTCCACGGATCGCTGTGAGCACGACGACCAAGGGCCGGATCCACTCCTGGGACCTCTCCACCGGCGTGGACGGTCCCGGGACCCGGTTCGTGCTCTTCGTCAGCGGCTGCCCGTTGCGCTGCCTGTACTGCGCCAACCCCGACACGTGGCACATGCGCGACGGCCGGGAGGCCACGGTGGAGGAGGTGATGTCCGAGATCGAGAAGTACCGGGACTTCGTCACGACGGCCGGCGGCGGGGTCACTCTCACGGGTGGCGAGCCCCTTCTCCAGTCCGCCTTCACCGCTGCCGTGCTCCACCGCTGCAAGGAACTCGGGCTGCACACCGCCCTCGACACCTCCGGCTTCCTCGGCGTCCGTGCCGACGAAACGCTCCTCGCCGACACCGACCTGGTGCTCCTGGACATCAAGTCCTTCGACATCGGCACGTATCGCAAGCTGACCGGCGGCGCGCTGGCCCCCACCCTCAACTTCGCCACCCGCCTGGACCAGCTCGGCATCCCCGTGTGGATCCGTTACGTCCTGGTCCCCGGCTGGACCGACGACGAGACCGCCGTGGACGGCCTGGGTTCCTTCCTGGCCGGGCTGGGCAACGTCGACCGGGTCGACGTCCTGCCCTTCCACAAGCTCGGCAGCCACAAGTACGAGGCCCTCGGGATCCCCTTCCCGCTCAAGGACACCCCGACGCCCGACCGGGACCTCGTCCAGCGGGTCCGTGCACAGTTCCGCGGACATGGGTTGCGGGCCGTGTGAGCCGGCAGCCCGGGGGACGTCATGCCGACAGCATGCGCCCCCTGGACGTGGCCTCTCCGCGCCACTTGGCCGGCCCCGGTGGACCCCACCGGGGCCGGCCAAGTGGCCGAGGTGTGCCCGGCCTCCGCCCGTCACCGATGAGCCCCGAGCCAGGGCACGGTGCAGGAGCTGACAGCCGTCGTCCCCTGACGGCGTCTCACCGAGGGGGCGCCGGCCGGTGTACGCCGCCGACCGTGGCGCCTGGGATGCGCTCGGCGCCGCGCGGGCCCCCGGGCGATCCGCCTGCCCACGCCGGGACGCCGCGTCCGCCCGCGCTGGGGGCGGATCCACGGCCCCGGGCCGAACGCGCTGCGATGCCCGCGGCCCGACCGGCACGGGGCAGAGCCCGTCCCCGTGGGCCGGTTGGCCCTCAGGAGGGACCCTCAGGCCTCTTCTGCCGTAGATCACCGGGCCCGGAGACTTACGGTGCACCCCTGAAGGAGGTCCGCACATGCCCACCATCACCGTCGGTCTCGACGGCTCGCCCGCAAGTCTCGCCGCCGCAGACTGGGCCGCTCGAGAAGCGGCACAACGAGAGGCGCTCCTGCACCTCGTGCACGCCGAGGACCCGCCCCCTCCCTACGCGCCGTACGGTGGCGTTCCGGCGCTGGGCGCGATCGACGGGCAGCACGAGTGGGCCGCGGAACTGCTGCGCAAGGCCGAGTCCCGGCTCGCGCGGCGCCACCCCGGTCTGCTGATCACCAGCCGAGTCACCGGAGACCAGGCCGTCCCCGCACTGCTGGCCGCCGCCGAGGACAGCGAGCTGCTGGTCCTGGGGTCCCGGGGTCTCGGTACCGTCGCCGGGTTCCTGGTCGGCTCCGTGGCGCAGGCGGTCGTGGCGCGTACCGCACGGCCCGTCGTCCTCGTGCGGGCCACCGAGCGCGCGGAGGACGAGCACCTGCCGGACGCCACGGGCGCCGGGGCGACCACCACCCCGTACCGCGACGTGGTGCTGGGACTGGACCTGGAGCAGCCGAGCGACGCCGTCATCGAGTTCGCCTTCACGGCCGCTCAGCGGCGCGCGGCCGGCCTGCGCGTGGTCCATGGCTGGAACCCGGCTGCCGTCTACGGCTACGCCGCCGCGGTGGACGCGGGACTCAACGAAGAACTGGCCGAGGAAACACGGAACGGGCTGAGCGACGTCCTGCGACCGTGGAAGGACAGGTTCCCCGGGGTCAAGGTGCACGAGCAGGCCGTGATCGGTGGCGCCGGCCGTCATCTCGTGCACGCCTCGCGGGACGCGGCGCTCCTCGTCGTCGGCAGGAAGAACCGCCGCGCGGCGGTCGGCGGCCACGTCGGCCCGGTGGCACACGCCGTGTTGCAGCACGCCTCCGCACCGGTCGCGGTGGTGCCGCACGACTGACCTCGGTGTCGAGGACGAGCCAGCGGACGGGGTCGCTCTGTTCGTCGACGGCGGCCAGGGCCCGGCGCCGGAATTCGTCCGCGTCGGCGAAGCACGGGGGCGAGTCGTGGCGGTGGACGAGCAGGCCGGGGATCGCGCGTGCCTGTGGACGGCCCTCCACGTCGTGCATGCCATGACCTGTGGCACGAGGTACGCCGCCACGGTCACGTCGGCGCGCGGGTCACCGGTGAGCCGGGCACGCCGGTGGCCACGAAGGGCCACGAGGCCGGGCACCGGTCGGCGCCGCTCCGCGAAGTGGCTGAGGTCCCGGCAGGCTCCGTCCCGTCGGGTGTGCCGTGTCGATCCCCAACAGCCTCTCGAGATAGGGCCGTTCGGCCCGCCGGCACGGACCTTCGGCATCCGGCGCCGTCCGGTGCACAGGACCAGGGTGAGTCATGTCAGGCAAGGCCCCGACCGCTTCGAAGGGAAATCCCATCATGTCCGTGCACGAGCACCTGCACCGGAGCTCCGGCTTCCGTCTGTCGTCGCTGCGCAGGAACCGGACCGCCACCGCATCCGAGTCGGCCGTGTCGGCAGGCACCGGCACGGGTACCGTGCGGGCCTACGCCCTGGCCTCGCTGCGTCTGCTGACCGGGTTCGTCTTTCTGTGGGCGTTCCTCGACAAGACCTTCGGTCTCGGTTACGCCACCGGGTCGGGCAGGGGCTGGGTCGACGGTGGATCGCCGACGAAGGGTTTCCTCGGTTCCGTGGCGGTGGGGCCGATGGAGTCCACGTTCCGTTCCTGGGCGGGTGAGCCGTGGGCTGACTGGCTGTTCATGCTCGGTCTGCTCGGGATAGGCCTGGCTCTGGTCCTGGGTGTCGCGCTGCGGCTCGCCGCTGTGGCCGGGGCGGTGATGATGGCTTTGATGTGGGTTGCCGAGTGGCCGCCGGCCAAGCACCTCTCGGACGGGTCGCTCAGTATGTCGACGAATCCGTTCGCCGACTACCACCTGGTCTATGCCATCGCGCTGATCGTCCTGGCCGCTGCCGCGGCCGGTGACACCCTCGGTGCCGGCCGGGTCTGGGCCCGGCTGCCGATCGTGCGCGACCACGGCTGGCTGCGCTGAACGCGGGCGGCGCGGTGGGCCCGTCACCCGGCTCTCCGCGCCGAGCCGTGTCCTGGGCCTTCCGGTCCCGATCCGGGACCAGTGGCCCCTGCACAACGAACCCCCCGAACACGACTCTGGAATCGGATCCCTCGGATCCTTCGCCCCAGGAGGTGGAGAGCATGCTCCGCACCATCACCGTAGGTCTCGACGGCTCGCAGGAGAGCCGGGCAGCCGCCGAATGGGCGGCTCGCGAAGCGAGGCTGCGCGACCTGCCCCTGAAGATCGTCCACGTCTGGGAACCGGTGCCGGAGCCCATGGCCGAGGCTCCGCTTCTCGGAGCCGAGACCCAGCAGCACTGGACCGAGCGGATCCCCCGCGAGGCCGCCGAGGGCATCAGCCTGCGGCACCCGGGCGTCGAGGTGATCAGGGAGCAGCTCTCCGGCCAGCCGGGCCATGCGCTGGCCGAGGCGGCGAAGAGCGCCGAACTGCTCGTCCTTGGCTCTCGTGGTTTCGGTGGGATCGGCGGGTTCATGGTCGGCTCGGTCGGCTTGTCCGTCGTCGCCCACGCGGACCGCCCGGTCGTGCTGGTGCGGGCGCTTCAGGAGGCCGCCGACGAGCACGAGCCGGACCCGGCAGGTGTTCCCTCCGCCGCGACACCCTTCCGGCCCGTGGTGCTCGGACTCGACGTCGAGCACCCGGACGAGACGCTGATCGAGTTCGCCTTCGACGCGGCCAGGAGCCGCGCGACGTCCCTGCGGGTCGTCCACGGCTGGAACCCGCCGCCCTACTACGCGTACGGCACGCCCGCCAACCCCGCGCTGCACGAGGCGCTGGCCCTGAGCGACGCAGAGGCGCTGGCCGAGGTCGTGGCTCCCTGGCGGAAGAAGTTCCCGGAGGTGACGGTCGTCGAGGAGTCCCGGTACGGCAGCCCCGCGATCCACGTCGTGGACGCCTCACGTCACGCATCCCTGGTCGTCGTGGGCCGGCGCATCCGCCGCAGCCCGTTCGGCGCCCACGTCGGCCACGTCACCCACGCGGTCCTGCACCACTCCGCCGCCCCCGTCGCCGTCGTCCCGCACAGCTGATCAACCCTGAGGAGAAGAGAGCCATGAAGGCAGCGGTCGTACGAGCGTTCGGTGAGCCCCTGGTCATCGAGGAGCGCCCCGACCCGGAGCCCGGCCCCGGTCAGGTCCGCGTCCGGGTGGAGGCGTCCGGGCTGTGCCACACCGACATCCACGCGGCCCACGGCGACTGGCCGGTCAAGCCGAACCCGCCGTTCGTTCCCGGGCACGAGGGGGTCGGCCTGGTGGAGGCGCTCGGCGAAGGCGTCACCCATCTCGCCCTCGGGCAGCGCGTCGCCGTGCCCTGGCTCGGCAAGGCCTGCGGGCGGTGCGAGCACTGCCTGTCCGGCTGGGAGACCCTGTGCGAGCAGCAGATCAACACCGGCTACGGCTGCGACGGCGGCTACGCCGAGAAGATGCTCGCCTGGGCCGACTTCGCCCAGCTCGTGCCCGACGGCATCACCGCCCTGGAAGCCGCCCCGCTGACCTGCGCGGGCGTGACGACGTACAAGGCGCTCAAGGTGGCCGACGTCAAGCCCACCCAGCTCGTCGCGATCTCCGGGATCGGCGGGCTCGGCCATCTGGCCGTGCAGTACGCCAAGATCGCCGGCGCCACCGTCGCCGCGATCGACGTCACCGACGAGAAGCTCCGGCTGGCCGCGGAACTCGGCGCGGACATCGTCATCGACGCCCGCAAGGAGAACGTCGGCGAGGTGCTCAAGCGGCACGGCGGCGCCCACGCCGCCATCGCGCTCGCGGTGAACGACGCAGCCTTCGAAGCCGTCAACTCCGGGCTGCGGCGCGGCGGCAAGCTGGTCATGGTGGCCCTGCCCGCGCACGGCACGGTCCGCGTGCCCATCTTCGACACCGTTCTCAACGGCACCTCGGTGATCGGCTCGATCGTCGGCACCCGGCAGGACCTCGCCGAGGTCTTCCAGCTGCACGCGGCCGGCCGCACCAAGGTCATCTACGAGACCCGGCCTCTGGCCTCGGTGAACGAGTCCATCGACGAGGTACTGCGCGGCCAGGTCAAGGCACGCATCGTCTTCGACCTCGGAGCGCAGCGGTGAACGCGGTGGGAGCGCCCCTGGTCGTCGGCGTGGACGGCTCCGAGCCGAGCCTGCGCGCCGTCGACTGGGCGGCCGACGAGGCGGCTCTGCGCGGAGTGGCGCTGAAGGTGGTGTACGCCTCGCTCTGGGAGCGCTACGAGGGCAGCGCACTCGCCTCGGACGTCGGCAAGCCGTCGGAGGAGGTGAGGGCGGACGACATCGTGGGGGCCGCCGCGCGGCGCGCCCTCCGCCGTCGACCGGGCCTGAAGGTCTCCTCTGACGTGCTGCCCGAGGAGCCGGAATACGCGCTGGTGCGGGAAGGGCGCAACGCCGCCGCGCTGGTGCTCGGCACCCGGGGTCGCAGCGGCCTCGTCGAGATGCTGCTCGGGTCCGTCAGCCTCACCGTGGCCGCACACGCGGACTGCCCGGTGATCGTGGTGCGCGGCAGCCACGACAACCGGGCGGGCGCGGACTCGCGGGGGCGCGTGGTGCTCGGCGTGGGGGAGACGGGGAAGGACTCCGCGGCGACGGGCTTCGCCTTCCAGGAGGCGAGGCTGCGCGCCGCACCCCTGGACGCCGTGCGCGCGTGGCGGTGCCCCGCACACGAGAGCGTGGACCACCCCCTGCTCGCCGGCGAACCCGCGCGACTGCACGAGGAGCACGCCGCCGAGGCACTGGAGGAGGCCCTGAAGGACGTGCCGACGGACGTCGATCTCCACCGCCGCACCGTCGAGGGACCCGCCCGCAGAGTCCTGCTGGACGCCTCCCACGGCGCCGGCCTGCTGGTGGTCGGCGCCCGGCGCAACCCCGGGCACCTCGGGCTTCAGCTCGGGCGTGTCGCCCACGGAGTCCTGCACCACGCCGCCTGCCCTGTCGCTATCGTGCCCGAGCAGGCGTGAGCGCCAAACGACCCGACCGACCACTCGACGCCTCCGGAGTCACCATGCCCACCGTCCGGCACCAGGACGCCACCGCACCCACCGACGAAGAGCTGCGCACCCTGGACGCGCACTGGCGCGCCGCCAACTATCTGGCCGCCGGACAGATCTATCTGATGGCGAACCCGCTGCTGACCGAGCCCCTGCGGCCGGAGCACATCAAGCCGCGGCTGCTCGGCCACTGGGGCACCTCGCCCGGTCTCAACCTCGTGTACACGCACCTCAACCGGGTGATCAAGGCGCGGGGTCTCGACGCGCTGTGCGTGTGGGGTCCGGGCCACGGCGGTCCCTCGATCGTGGCCAACTCCTGGCTGGAGGGCAGCTACACCGAGACCTACCCGGACGTGACGCGCGACGAGGACGGCATGGCCCGGCTCTTCCGCCAGTTCTCGTTCCCCGGTGGCGTGCCCAGTCACGTCGCCCCGGAGACGCCCGGTTCGATCCACGAGGGCGGTGAGCTCGGCTACTCGCTGTCCCACGCGTACGGCGCCGCCTTCGACAACCCGGACCTCCTGGTCGCCTGCGTGATCGGCGACGGAGAGGCGGAGACCGGGCCGCTGGCCGCCGCCTGGCACTCCAACAAGTTCCTCGACCCCGCGCACGACGGGGCGGTCCTGCCGATCCTGCACCTCAACGGCTACAAGATCGCCAACCCGACGGTGCTGTCCCGCATCCCGCAGGCCGAACTCGACGAGCTGCTGCGCGGCTACGGCCACGAGCCGATCCACGTCACCGGCGACGACCCCGCCAAGGTCCACCGGGCCATGGCCGCGGCGATGGACGACGCACTCGACCGCATCGCCGTCATGCAGCGCACCGCCCGCGAGGACGGTGTCACCGAGCGCGTGCACTGGCCCATGATCGTGCTGCGCACCCCGAAGGGCTGGACCGGACCGGCCGAGGTGGACGGCGAACCCGTCGAGGGCACCTGGCGCGCCCACCAGGTGCCCCTGTCCGGGGTCCGTGAGAATCCGGAGCATCTGCGGCAGCTGGAGGCGTGGCTGCGCTCGTACCGGCCCCGGGAACTCTTCGGGCCCGACGGCCGTCCCACCGCCGACGTCCTCGCCTGTGTCCCGGACGGCGCCCGGCGGCTCGGCGCCACCCCGCACGCCAACGGCGGCCTCCTCGTCCGGGACCTGCCCGTCCCATCGCTCGACGAGTTCGCCGTACCCGTCGACAAGCCGGGCACGACCCTGCACGAACCGACCCGCGTTCTCGGCGACCTCCTCGCCCGGGTGATGAAGGACACCGGCGCGCGACGGGACTTCCGACTCGTCGGCCCGGACGAGACGGCGTCCAACCGGCTTCAGGCCGTCTTCGACGTCAGCGGAAAGGCGTGGCAGGCCGAACACCTGCCGGTCGACGAGCACCTCGAGCACCACGGCCGGGTGATGGAGATCCTGTCCGAACACACCTGCCAGGGCTGGCTGGAGGGCTATCTGCTGACCGGCCGGCACGGACTGTTCTCCTGCTACGAGGCGTTCGTGCACATCGTCGACTCGATGGTCAACCAGCACATCAAGTGGCTCAAGACGTCGAGGGAGCTGCCCTGGCGCGCGCCCATCGCCTCCCTCAACTACCTGCTCACCTCGCACGTCTGGCGCCAGGACCACAACGGCTTCTCGCACCAGGACCCGGGCTTCGTCGACCACGTCCTCAACAAGAGCCCCGAGGTCGTCCGCGTCTACCTCCCGCCGGACGCCAACACCCTGCTGTCGGTGGCCGACCACGTCCTGCGCAGCCGCGACTACGTCAACGTCGTCGTGGCGGGCAAGCAGCCCTGCTTCGACTGGCTCTCCATGGACGCCGCCCGGGCCCACTGCGCCCGCGGGGCCGGGATCTGGGAGTGGGCCGGCACCGAGAACGGCACCCGCGAACCCGACGTGGTGCTCGCCTGCGCGGGCGACGTCCCCACCCTGGAGGTGCTGGCCGCCGCGCAGCTGCTCCGCCGCCATCTGCCCGACCTGGCCGTGCGCGTGGTCAACGTCGTCGACATGACCCGGCTGCTGCCGCGCGAGGAACACCCGCACGGGATGAGCGACTTCGAGTACGACGGACTGTTCACCCAGGACAAGCCGGTGATCTTCGCGTACCACGGCTACCCGTGGCTGATCCACCGCCTCGCCTACCGCCGCACCGGGCACAAGAACCTTCATGTGCGCGGCTACAAGGAGTCCGGCACGACGACGACGCCGTTCGACATGGTCGTCCGCAACGACCTCGACCGCTACCGCCTCGTCATGGACGTCATCGACCGCGTCCCCGGCCTCGACGTGCGCGCCGCCGCGGTACGCCAGCGGATGGCCGACGTCCGCACCCGGCATCAGGCCTGGATCCGCGAACACGGCACCGACCTGCCCGAGGTCGCCGACTGGACCTGGACGGCCTGACCCGGCCGGACGATCCGACCGCCCGGGGACCATCAGCGGAACGGGGGGCCGATCGGCCCCCCGTTCAGCCCCGGACAGCCCATGGGACCGCTCTCCGGTCTGGCGGACGATCGAAGTGTCGAGAGCCAGGAGGAGACCTGCGATGACGGACGACCTGATCGACCGGCCCACGGTCCACGCCCTGCTCGCCGACGGCACCACCGTGTGCATACGGCCCGCGCGGCCGAGCGACCACGATCAGTTGCAGGGGTTCTACGAGGAGATGTCGCCGGAGAACCTCCGCCTGCGGTTCTTCTCGGCGAGCCGGCGTTCGGCCGCCACGGCCGCCGGCCGGGCCTGCGCCCCGGCCCGTCCGGGCTACCGCGCCCTGCTGGCCGAGGTGGACGGCCGGGTGATCGGCCTCGCCGAGTACGACACCGCCGGGGAGAAGGACGACGCGGAGGTCTCCATCGCCGTCGCCGACGGTCTGCACCACCGGGGCGTGGGCACCCTGCTCGTCGAGCACCTGGCCTCGGCGGCGTGCGCTGAGGGCATCACCACCTTCACGGCCGACGCGCTGAGCGAGAACCACGAGGTGCTCCGTCTCTTCGCCGACCTCGGCCTGCGAACCTCCCGCCGCTTCGAGGGACCGGAGGTGCGCTGCACCGTCCACCTCGACCAGGACGACACCTACCTGTCGGCCGTCGAGGCCCGGGGCCGTGCCGCCGACGTGGCCAGCCTCCTGCCGTTGCTGCGCCCGGACGCGGTCGCGGTCGTCGGCGCCGGGCGCACGCCCGGGTCGGTGGGCCGGGCGATCCTCCACCATCTGCACAAGGGCGGCTTCACCCGGCGGCTCTTCGCCGTGAACCCCCGCGTCACCTCGGTGCTCGGCGTGCCGTCCCACCCGTCGGTCGCGGCCCTGCCCAAGACCCCCGACCTCGTGATCGTGGCCGTGCCGACCGGCGCGGTCGCGGCCGTCGCCGACGAGTGCGGCCGGGCCGGGGTGCGTGCGCTCGTCGTCGTCACCGCCGGACTCGACCACACCCAGGCGCGGTCCCTGCTGGACGCCTGCCGCACCTACGGCATGCGGCTCGTCGGACCCAACTGCCTCGGCGTCTCCAACACGGACCCCGAGCTGAACCTCGACGCCACCTTCGCCGCCGAGCACCCCCGACCGGGGACGGCCGGTGTCGCCGTGCAGTCCGGAGGCGTCGGAATCGCCCTGCTCGACGGGCTCTCCCGGCTGGGCGTCGGGGTCTCGTCCTTCGTCTCGCTCGGCGACAAGTTCGACGTCAGCGGCAACGACCTGCTCCAGTGGTGGGAGAGCGACGGCCGCACCGACCTCGCCCTGCTGCACCTGGAGTCGTTCGGCAACCCGCGTGCCTTCTCCCGTACCGCCCGCCGCGTCACGCGTCGCATCCCGGTACTCACCGTCGACACCGGACGCACGGACGCGGGACGCCGCGCGGCCGCCTCGCACACCGCTGCCGCCGCCACCCGCACCATGACCCGGGGCGCACTGTTCACCCAGGCCGGCATCACCGCGACCCGCTCGGTCGGCGAGCTCCTCGAGACCGCGGCCCTGCTGCACTCCCAGCCGCTGCCGGAAGGCACTCGCGTCGCGATCGTCACCAACGCGGGCGGCGCGGGAGTGCTGGCCGCCGATGCCTGCGTGGAGGCGGGGCTGGCCCTTCCCCCGTTCACCCCCGCCATGGTCGACGAACTGCTCGGCGTGCTGCCCGACGGCGCCGCCGTCGGCAACCCCGTCGACGCCACCGCCGCCGTGTCCGAACAGCAGCTGACCGAGTGCGTGGACCGTCTGACCCGGTGCACCGGTATCGACGCCGTCGTCGTCGCCCTCGTCCCGACGGCGGTCGCGGTGGCCACCGGTGACGATCTGGTGCGGGCCGTCACCGCTCCCGGCCGACGGGCGCGGCCCGTGCTCGCCGTACGCCTGGAGCAGGACCGTTCCGTCAGGCTGCTGCCCGCCGCCGACGGCGGCACGATCCCTTCCTACGCCGAACCGCAGGCCGCGGCCCGTGCCCTCGCCCACGCCGCCGACCGGGCCGCCTGGCTGGCCAGGCCCGCCGGTGTGGTCCCGGTCCTCGACGACGTCGAGACCGTGCGGGCCCGAACGGTCGTCGAGGAGTACCTCGCGCTGACCCCCGACGGCGGCTGGCTCGACCCCCGCGCCCGCGCCGACCTGCTCGCCTGCTACGGCATCGGGCAGATCCCCTGGGCCTGGGCCGGGACCGAGGACGAGGCCGTCCTCGCCGCCGAGCGGCTGCGCGGTCTCGACGGCCGGGTGGTCATGAAGGCCCAGTGGCCCGGACTCGTCCACAAGAGCGCACAGCACGCCGTCCACCTCGACCTGCGCGGCGACTCCCAGGTGCGAGCGGCCTTCCGCGACCTGGCGACCCGCTTCGACGGGCTGATGACCGGAGCGGTCCTGCAGCCGCTCGCCCCGCGCGGCACCGAGCTGTTCGCGGGCGTCGTCCAGGACGAGGTCTTCGGCCCGCTCGTCCTGTTCGGGCTCGGCGGTACCGCGACGGAGGTGCTCGCCGATCACGCGGCCCGCCTCGCCCCGCTCACCGACCGCGACGTGCACGAGCTGATCACCTCGCCACGGTGCGCCCCGCTGCTGCTGGGCGCGAACGGAAGCGCCCCCGTCGACCTGGAGGAGCTGGAACAGCTGCTCCACAGGCTGTCCCGGATGGCCTGCGACCTCCCGCAGCTCGCCGAGGTCGACTTCAACCCGGTTCTGGCGGCGCCCGGCGGTGTCACCGTGCTCGACGCGCGGGTGCGTCTCGTGCCGCGACGCCCCCAGGACCCGTATCTGCGCCGACTGCGCTGAGGAGGGAACGGCCATGAAGCACGGCAAGGTCGGCTCCGTGATGACCACGGATGTCGTCCGCGCCGAGTACGCCACGCCGTTCGAGGAAGCGGCGCGCCGGCTCGCGGACCACCGGATCAGCGGACTGCCTGTGGTGGACGAGCGGGACGAGGCGATCGGCGTCCTGTCCGAACCGGACCTGATGCCGCACCAGGCGGACGCGCCCGCCCCTCACGCGCCGCAGCGCCGCACCGCACTCCACGTGCCGATGCCCGGCGCCGGGCGGCGGGCCGCGAAGGCGGACGCCCGCACGACAGACCACCTCACCCACCGACTGGACGACGCGGCCCTGCGCGCCGATGCGCAGGCGTTGCACGGCGCGGCCGACGAACGGCCGGGCCGGCTGTGAGAGGAGGCGCAACCGCCATGACCGACACCGTGCTGGTCACCTACGGATCCACGAACGGATCGACAGCGCAGATCGCCGAAGCGGTCGCCGAGGTACTGCGCAAGGAGGGACTGACGGTCGACGCAACGCCGGCGGACGCCGTGACGAGCGTGGCGTCGTACGACGCCGTGGTGGTCGGCGGCGGGCTGTACGGCGGGCGCTGGCACAAGGACGCACGCCGGTTCGTCCGCCGCCACCGCCATCTCCTCGCGGAGCGACCGGTCTGGTTCTTCAGCAGCGGCCCGCTGGACGCATCGGCATCGGAACGGGACATCCCGCCCGTGCGCGGTGTGAGGCGGGCGATGACAAGCCTGTCCGTCCGGGAGCACGTCACCTTCGGTGGCTGTCTCGTGGAAGGCGCGAAGGGGCGTGTGGCCGGGATGATCCTCCGCGCCGACAAGGGCGGCGACTTCCGGAACTTCGACGTGATCGAGACGTGGGCGGCGGGCGTCGCCCACGAGCTGACGCGGGCGTAGGAGCGTGACCCAGGTCAGCCGCCGCTTCGGCACCACGGCAACGGGACAGGTCGTCTCCCGTGACAGCGCGTGAGTGACGCTGTCCCGTTCCGTGCCGTGGACTGCGGCGATCCTGTGGGCCGCCGACCGCTGGTGGACCCGTTCGGCAGGCCATGGGGGCCGGACGGCCCAAGCGCCGCAACCCGCCACCGGACAGGCTGGACCTGCGGGGCAACCCCGGCGCTCAAGCCGACGCCGGGTCCGCAGGGGGCGGCGACCACCACCGCTCCTCCCGGCTCCGCACCAGAGCGACGAGGGTGAGGAAGGTCATGAAAGGCTTTGTCTTCCACGGTCCCGGACAGTCCGCCTGGCAGGACGTCCCGGACCCCGCTGTCAAGGAGCCCACCGACGCCATCGTGCGGGTCGACGCCGTCACCATCTGCGGCACGGATCTGCACATCCTCAAGGGCGACGTGCCCGAGGTGCGCCCGGGAACCGTCCTGGGGCACGAGGCCGTCGGCGAGATCGTGGAGGTCGGCGGTGACGTCCGGACCGTCCGTCCGGGCGACCGCGTGCTGGTCTCCTGTATCAGTGCCTGCGGGCGCTGCCGCTTCTGCCGCGAGAGCGCCTACGGCCAGTGCCGGGGCGGCGGGGGCTGGATCCTCGGCCACCTGATCGACGGCACCCAGGCCGAGTACGTCCGCGTCCCCTACGCCGACCTGTCCGTGCACGCCCTGCCCAGCGCGGTGGAGAGCAAGGACGCCGTCCTGCTGGCGGACATCTTCCCGACGTCGTACGAGGTGGGCGTTCTCAACGGACACGTCCGCCCGGGCGACACCGTCGCCATCGTCGGAGCGGGCCCCATCGGCCTCGCGGCGATCACCACGGCGCGACTGTTCGCGCCCGAGCGGATCGTCGCCGTCGACCTGGCCGCTTCCCGGCTGGAAGCGGCCCGGCGGCTCGGCGCCGACGCGGTGGCCGACGCGCGCGAGGACCCCGAGCAGCTGATCGCCGACCTCACCGACGGGCTCGGCGCCGACGTCGTCATCGAGGCGGTCGGCGTGCCGGAGAGCTTCGAACTCTGCACGCGGATGGTGCGCCCCGGTGGCCACGTGGCCAACGTCGGGGTCCACGGCAAGCCCGCCACGCTCCACCTGGAAGACCTGTGGATCAAGAACGTCACGATCACCACCGGCCTGGTGGACACCCACTCCACCCCGACCCTGCTGCGCATGGCCGCCGCCGGCCGACTGCCCACCGCACAGCTGGTCACCCACACCTTCCCGCTGGACCGCATGGAGGAGGCGTACGACGTCTTCTCCCGGGCCGCGGACACCGGTGCGCTCAAGGTGGTGCTCGGCGAACAGCCGCACGAGGAAGTCGCCATCCCGGCGGCCTGACGAGAGGACGTGACGAGTCATGGCCGAACTGACACACACGAGTGCGACGGAGAGCCTCCCTTCGGGTGACCTGGGCCGCCGACTCGCCGCACGTCGACTCCAACTCGGACTGACACAGGGCGAGACGGCCGCCCGAGCGGACATGGACCCCGGCTATCTGCGGCACCTGGAGCAGCATTCCGACGCCGCCCCGAGCCGAGCCGCACTGCTCAAGCTGGCGGCTGCCCTGGAGACCACGCTCTCGACGCTCACCGGAGGCGACGCCGAACTGCCCCCCGGACCCGGACAGGCCGGGCATGATCCTCGATTCACCGAGCTGAGCAGGACCGAGTGCGGTGACCTGCTCTCGACCCACGGTGTGGGAAGGCTCGCGGTGCCCACGGCATCCGGGCCGGTGATCGTCCCCGTCAACTACAGCGTCATCGACGGCACGATCGCCTTCAGAACCGCACGCGGTGCGACGCCGGCGCTGGCGGCCGGCTGCTCGGTGGCCTTCGAGATCGACCGCATCGACGAGGCGTTCAGCCAGGGCTGGAGCGTGCTGGTGCGGGGACGCGCGCGCCTGGTGACGGACGTCGACGAAGCGAACCGCCTCGCGGCACGGGCGCACAGCACACCATGGGCCGGGGGCCGGCGCGACATGTGGGTGCGGATCGATCCGTACTCCGTCACCGGACGCCGGATCACGGTCTGAACCGGGCCCTTCTCAGGGCGGCCCGGGACCGATGGTCCCTGGCCGCGGCGTGCCGCACGGTCCGACCATGGACGATGCGGCGCGCCCCCTCATCGGGTGCGAGTCATCAGGTGCGAGAGAAGAGAAGGCAGATGTACGCCAACGACGGATTCCGCGAACTCGACCGACAGGAGTGCGTACGCCTGCTGGGCACGGTCCCCGTGGGGCGCGTCGTCCACACCCGGCAGGCGCTGCCCGCGGTGCTGCCCGTCAACTTCTGTCTGGACGGCGACGACGCGATCCTGCTGCGCACCTCCGCGACGTCGGAGCTGGTGGGTGCGATCGACGGAGCGGTGGTCGCCTTCGAGGCAGACTCGGTCGACGCCGCCGCCCACTCCGGCTGGAGCGTCGTGGTCACCGGCACTGCCACGCTGATCACCGACCCGGCCGAACACTCGCGGCTCCTGAGCGCGGGGCCGCGGTCCTGGGCGCCCGCGCCGCGGGAGGTCTTCGTCCGTATCGACCCTCAGCTGGTCACCGGGCGTGAACTCGTCGGCGGACACACGCTGTACGGAGTGGACCTCGGCGCCTGAGCACCTCACCCGCTGCCCGGCGGCGGTCGTACCGCACGCCGGACGACCGCGTCGCGGAGGTCAGCCGAAGAACACCTCGAACTCGTCGTACAGCGACGGGTCCACCCGCTTGGTCGTCGCCCTGGCTTCGGAGAGCGGGACACGGATGATCCGGGTACCGCGCAAGGCCACCATGGTGCCGAAGTCCCCGTCCTTGACAGCGTCCACGGCGTGCAGCCCGAAGCGTGTCGCCAGCCATCGGTCGAAGGCGCTCGGTGTGCCGCCGCGCTGGACATGACCGAGTACCGTCGTGCGGGCATCGGTGCCGGTGCGTTGTGAGATCTCCTTGGCCAGCCACTCGCCGACGCCGGACAGCCGCACATGACCGTACTCGTCCAGCGACCGGTCCTTGAGGATCATCTGTCCCTCTTCGGGCACCGCTCCCTCGGCGGCCACGACGATCGGCGCGTAGTTGAACCTGAACCGGCTCTTCACCCACGCGCAGACCTGGTCGACGTCGAACGGCTGCTCCGGGATGAGGATCACATTGGCGCCGCCCGCGACACCGGCGTGGAGCGCGATCCATCCGGAATGCCGTCCCATCACCTCCACCACCAGGGTGCGCATGTGCGACTCGGCGGTGGTGTGGAGGCGGTCGATGGCCTCGGTCGCGATGTTGACCGCCGTGTCGAAGCCGAAGGTGTAGTCGGTGCCGGCCACGTCGTTGTCGATCGTTTTCGGCACGCCGACCAGATTGACGCCCTGACGGCTCAGCTCGGAGGCGGCGCCGAGAGTGTCCTCGCCGCCGATCACGACGAGCGCGTCGACCTGGTGCGCGGCAAGGGTGTCCCGGATGCGACTCACCCCGTCCTCGTGCTTGAACGGATTGGTGCGGGAGGAACCGAGAATGGTTCCGCCGCGTGGCAGGATCCCCCGCACGCGGGAGATGTCCAGCGGCACGACCTTGTCCTGGAGCGCACCGAGCCAGCCGTCACGCAGCCCGACGAAATCGAAGCCGTACTCCTGGACGCCCTTGCGGACGACGCTGCGGATCACGGCGTTGAGGCCGGGACAGTCCCCGCCGCCGGTCAGCACTCCTACCCTCATGGCTTCCTCCCTTCCCGGTCCGCGGTGAGGTCAGGAAGGTGGGACAGCCCTGACCTCTCGGTGTGCGGCGCGGGACGCTTTCGCGTGCAGGTGGCTCTCCCTCCAGCATGAGCGACGGCGACCGCGTCGGCGACCCGCCCCGGACGCCCCGCCACCGGGGCCCGCGGCCTCCCGACGGGAACTCCGGGGCCCACGGGTCTGCCGGGGTGCGGCATGGTGCGCTCTACGTCCGAACGCGGCTCGAAGGCGCGCTCCCGCCGGAGACGGCGCAGGCGTCAGGGCCGGTCGTCGTGGACCAGGGCCGTCACCCGGTCCACGGACAGCACCCGTCGGCTGACTGGAGCCTCCCTCGTGAGTCGGCGGCGCGCGGGGACGGTCACACCCGTCGGTGGCCGGCTACCGATCGGCTGCCGTGATCCTGCGGCCGGTGACACTCGTCGGCCGGATCGACACCCACATCTCACGTTCACCGCCCGGCCAGGGCGTGGTGTGGGCCCGCTCGGCGAGCCCGCGCACGGTGTCGGGATCCGTGATGACAGCGGCGGGGCCGACGGCGAGGACGCTCCAGCCCTGGCTCAGGGCGTCGTCCACGTGGTCGACCTCGAAGGCGACCTCGGTTCCGACGGCGGCGGCGGGCAGCGAGTCGGGTGCGGTCCGGAAGACGACCGTGTCGTCGACGACCTCGTAATTGACCGGGACGACCGCCGGACGGCCGTCGGGCGCCGACACCGCGATGCGCCCCACGCCGTGGGTGGAGAGCAGCCCACGGCATTCGGCCGGGCTGAGGTCCCGCAGCCGCGGGTGCAGCACGGTGTGGCCTTGGCCCGACGGACGGTCGATTCCACCTCCGCGCAGGGCGGCCACGGTGGTGCCCAGTGCGTCGGCCAGCCGGATGAGGGCCCCCACGCTCGGATCGGCGGGCTGCTCCTCCAGGTAGGCGAGGTAGCCGGGCGCCATGCGGGCGCGGCGGGCTGTCTCCTCCCGGCTGAGTCTCTGTCTCCCGCGCTCCACGGCCACGCGCCGGCCGATGTCGCCCGGGTCGCCCGCGGCTGCGGCCCGCGCCTCGTCCGTCAGCGGCCGAGCGGACTCGTCGGCGGTCTTGGGCCGGTCGTGCTCGATCGGGTGGATGTGCGCGTCGGACCCGGGGAACACGAGCGTCACCTCGTCGGTGTCCGACCAGCGGACGTCGTAGGGAGGTGTTCCGTCCTCGTGGTGGAGCCCGACGATCTCACCGTCGCGTCTTCTGGTGCCCGTCGTCGTGCTCTCGATGACGAGCTGGTCGCCGAGGTGCGCTCGCATGATGGCCGCCCTCTCCTCGCAGTGGTCGGTCTCGGGGCCCCTTTCCGTGAGCCCCGATGTTCAGTCCCGCGCTGCTGGGCCCGGTGCCGGTGTGCGGCGGGCCGACGTCGTGCGGGACGTGTCCTGAGTGATCCCTTCTCGGCGTCACGTGGGCCATCCGGAGACCTCGCGACCGCCCGGCCGGGACGTACCCATGCCCTGGATGTCGCGCTCGGCGGCCTTCAGCAGCTGCTGTGCCAGGGCGTTCATGGCCCGGCCCGCCGCCAGCTCGTCGCCGATCTCCGGCACGTTTGCGTCAGCCGGATGGCAGTGCGCGGCACCGTGGCTGGTCAGCGCCGTGGTACCGGTGTCCAGGACCAGATGGGCGTTCGTCGTTCCCTCGTCGTCCTCGAAAAGATGGATGCGGACCTTCCATTCCAGCGTGTGCTGCATCGCGTGCCTCCTCATCTCGTGCCGGTCCGATGCGGTCCGGACACGGTTCGTTCCGGGACCGGGGACGGCGTCGGGGCCGCCGACAGCTGCTCCTCGATGCGGTGCCGGACGCGGGCGGTGAGTTCGCTCAGCCCCTCCGAGGCAACCGCGCGGGGCGCGACGGGCGCCCGGATCCGGCGGGCCGCCGGCGGCAGCCCGTCCAGGTCCGCGGCGCATCTCGCCCGGCACTCGTCGAGCGTGGCCGGCCCGCCGGTGCGCCGCCCGTCGCGCATCACCGTCTCCAGCAGCGGAAGAGCCTCCTCGGGAGGCTGCTCGTCGGCGAGGCAGATCACGTCGGCGCACCCGGGGCGGCGGAACACCTGCTTGGGACCGGGTGCCGTCACCTTGGCCGACGACAGCTTCATCACCGGCCTGCCGTCGTACTCCACCATCTTGTACGCGGAGTCCAGATACGGTGCGTCGGCCGACACCCCGACCCGGGTGCCGACGGCGTAGGTGTCGATGGGCGCCCCGGAGCGGACCAGGTCGTCCAGGGCGTACTCGTCGAGACCACCGCTGGCAACGATCCGCACGTCTGTCAGGCCCGCCCCGTCGAGGGCGGCCCGCGCCCGAACCGCCAGGCCCCCGAGGTCGCCGCTGTCCAGCCGTACGGCGCAACCGGGCCCGCGGTCCAGGTCCCGCAGGACGCGTGCCGCGACGAGGACGCCCCCCTCGGTGTCGTAGGTGTCCACCAGGAGGGTCACCGGCCCGGGATGGGACCTGGCGAAGGCCCGGAAGGCGTCCTCCTCGCAGGAGAACGCCTCCACGAAGGAGTGCGCCATCGTGCCGACGGCGGGAATTCCGAGAGCCGTGGCCGCCGCCACGTTGCTCGTCCCGGCGAAACCGGCCAGGGCGCCCAGGCGTGCGGCCTGGAACCCGGCCTGCGGACCGTGCGCGCGCCGCAGGGAGAAGTCCACGACCGGACGGCCCGCCGCCGCGAGCACACACCGCGCGGCCTTCGAGGCGATCGCCGTCTGATGACTGAGCTGGTTGAGTACGTACGTTTCGACCAACTGCGCCTGCGGAAGAGGCGCCGTCACCTCCAGCAGGGGCTCTCCCGCGAGTACGACCCGCCCTTCAGGGACGGCACGCACCCGGCCGGTGAACTCCATTCCGAGCAGTGACCGAAGATCCCGTGGCGGCCGGTGCAGGGCGGAGGCGAACGCGTCGACGTCCTCGGGGCCCACATGGAAGCCCGACAAGTAGTCCAGGGCCGACTCCAGCCCGGCCGAGATCAGGAAGCCACGCCCAGGAGGCAGGTCACGGACGAACAGGCTGAACGTCGCCGGGCCCGTCATTCCCTCCTGCAGGTAGGACATGACCATGGTCACTTCGTACAGATCGGTGGTCGCCGCATCCGACATCTGGGCACCTCCTCGGCCTCCGTCTGGTTCCGCGGCCCGTGTACCGCCTGTCACCGGCGGAAGCGGCCGGACCATTGCGGCTCCACCAGGTCCCACTCGGCGTCCCACCGCGCGTACCTCCTCCGGTCCAGCACCAGGCGCGTGCCCGCCCATGCCCCGTAGGTCCCGACGGCCACGCCGAACGCCGCCATCACGCCCACGAACCAGCCGGAAGTCCTCGCGTTGAGTGTGCTCATCGGCGGAGCGACGACGGTTCCGTCACGGTTCACCCACACCCGCACGGGCGCGCCCTCGGGCGTTCCCGGCTTCACGAGGGCCGCTCCCGTGCGCGTGACACCCTTGCCGTCGGTCCAGTGGACCCGCGCCGCCCGCTTGGCCCAGTCGTCGTCGCTCCTGACGCTCGCCGTCAGTCGCGCGGTGACCTGGTGCCGCTCCGCCCGCTGGACCCGTACGGTGCCCATCGACGCCTCGTAGGCCGTCAGACCCGCGCTGATCGCGGCGGCCGGCAGCCCGAGGACGAGGACGACCGTCAGGACGCGACGGAGCCAGCATTCGAACGTGTCCGACACGCGCTTCAGCGGGTTCGCGCCCTTCGGCGCGTGTGCGTCGCGCGGCGAGGGCGGACCGGATGTGTACGGCGGTCCCTGTGCGCTCATGACTCGGCCTCCAGCGGGCGGCTGGTCCGTTGTCCCCTGGTTCCACCGTCGGGCGGCACGGGCTTCGGGCACAGGGCCGAAGGTCCCTGAGTGACCGACTTCCGGCCCGGAGCCGGGCTCCGGCGGCCGCGGTCGTATCCGCACTCTCAGCACCGTTCCTCCTCGGGTCCACATGCGCCCGGGGAGGGATTGGGGTTCTCTCGAAGAAGGAACGCATCACGCCCGGCATGCCGGCGACGTCCGCCCGGACGATCCGCCATCGGACTCGTTCATCGTCATTCACCGTCACATCCAGCTTCGTATGAGACGGAGGCCGCCGCCATGCAACCAGTTGTCACCGTGGGCCTTGACGGCTCACCCGAGAGCCTCGCCGCCGCCAGATGGGCGGCGGACGAGGCCGAGAAACGCAAGCTCACCCTGCGCCTGCTGCACGCCTGGCCGCTGCTGGCGCCGGAACCGGCCGGCGCCCCCACGGTGGTCGACCAGAACTACTGGGCGAAGCGTCTCGTCCACACCGCACAGGCGGAACTGAAGGCGCGCCACCCGGGCCTGTCCGTGGTCGGGAGCCTGGTCGCCGAGGACGCCCAGGTGGCGCTGCTCCACGCGGCGTCGGAGTCCGAGATGCTCGTGCTCGGATCCCGGGGGCTGGGCACCGCCCAGAGCTACTTCATGGGCGACGTCAGCATGCCGGTCGTGGCACGGGCGGAGCGGCCGGTCGTGCTGGTCCGCGCGGACAGCGCCCAGGAGGGAGCACACCCCGCCCAGGAGGGAGCACACCCCGCCCAGGAGGGAGCACACCCCGCCCCGGCGAGTCGGGTGGTCGTGGCGTTGAAGCTCCACGGATCCACCGACGACCTGCTCGACTTCGCATTCCACAGCGCCGCGGCCAGGGGCATCCCCCTTCTGGCCGTACACGGCCGAAGCGTGCCGCTGCACGCGCGTGTGCCCTGGGGCGTCGACCACGACATCGCCGACGAGGCGACGCGGGACGCGGACAACGAGGTGAGCAAGGTGCTCCGCCCCTGGCGCGAGAAGTACCCGCAGGTGGACGTGGCCCACAGCATCCGTCTGGAAAGCCCCGCCAAGGCCGTCGTACAGGCTGCCCACGGCGCCGCACTGCTCGTCGTCGGCCGCCGCGCACACCGGCAGGGTGCGGCGCCCCACCTTGATCCCGTCGCGCACGCCGCCCTCCACCACGGGCGCTGCCCCGTCGCCGTCGTCCCTCATGGCTGAAGCCGATCGCGCTGAAGCCGATCGCACCGGCACGCAGTCGCCGCGCGCGCAGGTGTGCGAGACCCACACGGCGATCCTGTTCTTCGCCGGTGACCGCGCCTACAAGGTCAAGAAGCCGGTTGACCTGGGATTCCTCGACTACAGCACGCGGACGGCCCGCCTCGCGGCGTGCGAACGCGAGGTCGCTCTCAACCGCCGCTTCGCCCCGGACGTGTACCTGGGCCTGGGCGAAGTGACCAGTCCCGGAACCGACGCCCCGGAACCGCTCGTGGTGATGCGTCGCATGCCGGCGGACCGGCGTCTCTCCCGGCTCGTACGCGGCGGCGCCGACGTCGACGACAGCCTCCGCGCCGTCGCGCGGCGCCTGGCCGCGTGGCATGCGGAGGCGCCCCGCGGCCGGGAAGTGGACGAACAGGGCACACGGGACGCTCTGTCATCGCGCTGGGAGGCGAGCTTCGCCCAGGTCCGCGCCCTGTCCGGCGACGGCTCCGTGCCCGACGGGGTGCCCGAGGCCGAACGGCTGGTGCGCGGCTATCTCGCGGGCCGCGAGTCGTTGTTCGATTCCCGTATCCAACAGCGGCGGGTGGTCGACGGCCACGGCGACCTTCTCGCCGAGGACGTCTTCTGCCTCGACGACGGTCCCCGTGTCCTGGACTGCCTGGAGTTCGACGACCACCTCCGCTACGTCGACGGACTCGACGACGCCGCCTTCCTCGCCATGGACCTGGAACAGCTCGGCGCCCCGCGGGAGGCGGCGTACTTCCTCGCCCGCTACAGCGAGTACTCCGCCGACCCCGCACCCCCGTCCCTGTGGCATCACTACGTCGCCTACCGCGCGTTCGTCCGCGCCAAGGTCTCCCTGATCCAGGCCCGGCAGGGGACGCCCGGCGCGGAGGCGGCCTCGCAACGGCTGGTCGCGACGGCCTTGCGCCATCTGCGTACCTCGGCGGTCCGCGTGACGGTCGTGGGCGGACTGCCCGGGAGCGGGAAGTCCACCCTCTCCGGTGCGCTGGCCGACCGGCTGGGAGTCACCCTGCTCAGCAGTGACCGCATGCGCAAGGAGCTGGCGGGCATTCCCCCGGAGCAGTCGGCGGCGGCCGGCTACGGCGAGGGACTGTACACAGCGCAATGGACAGCCAGGACCTACGCCGCCCTGCTCGACCGCGCGGCCGCGCTGCTGGCGTCGGGCGAGTCGGTCGTACTGGACGCCACCTGGTCCGACGCCGAGCAGCGCACGGCGGCGCACCGCATGGCCGAGCGCGCCAGTGCCGACCTGGTCGCTCTGCACTGCGATGCTCCGGCCGACGTGTCGGCGGCACGGCTGAGCAGGCGCGCTCGCGGCCCGTCCGACGCCGACGCGGGCATCGCCTCCGCCATGGCGGCCGACGAGCCGCCGTGGCCGCAAGCCGTCGCGGTCGACACCGGCGGGTCTCTGGAGTCCGCGGTCTCCCGGGCGCTCGCTGCCGTCAGGCCATGGGGCACAGGTCAGGCACCGGTCTTCCGCCGCCCCTACATGGAGCCGGACTAGCGCAGCCGCTCAGGGGCGTACCGCACCGCGGCTGCACCGCCGATCGTCGCTCTGCGCAGGCCCGGTTCACTGGAAGGCGGCGTGGATCTCCCGCTCGGTCGCGGTGTGCGAGACGAGGAGGAGTTCGTCGCCGGGCCGGAGCCGGGTCGCCGGATCCGGCACGGTGGGCCGGCCTTCGCGGATGATGGTGGCGACGACCGTCCCCTCGGGCAGCCGGACCTCGCCCAGGGCGCGGCCCGCGGCACTGGACTGCGGTGTGATGGCCGTTTCGATGACGTCGACGCCGGCCTTGCTGAGCCGCAGGAGGGCGACCGTGTCGGTGGCCCCGGTGGCTTCCTCGATGAGGGAGATCAGCGGGGTGGCGGAGGGCACGGCGACGTCGACGCCCCAGCGTTCGTCGAACAGCCAGGCGTTGTCGGCGTCGTTGATCCGGGCGGCCACCCGGGACACCGAGAACTGCCGCTTGGCGAGCAGGCTGATGACGAGGTTGTCCTCGTCGTCCCCCGTGGTGGCGACGACGAGGTCGGCGGTCAGCGCGCCGGCGTCTTCCAGCAGGGCTGGTTCGCACGCGTCCCCGGCGACCAGCCGCACCGGGATACGGCCCTGCAGTTCGGCCACGCGGTCGTCGTCGACATCGATCAGCGTGACCTCGTTGCGGGCGGCGGCGAGCACCTGGGCGATCTGGGTGCCGAGGCGTCCGGCACCGGCGACGATCACGTTCACGTCCCCAGCTCCTTGTCGAGAAAGCCGCGCAGCCTGCCCAGCGCGGTCGCGGCGACGGCGAAGGTGACCAGGTCGCCCGCCTGTGCGGGGGTGCCGTGCGAGGGGATCAGGGAGCGGCCCGCGCGGGTGACCTCGACGACACGGACCTCGCCGTCGACGTCGAACTCGGCCAGCCGCCGGCCGATGAGGTAGTCCGGCACCTCGGAGCGGAGCAGCAGTGTCTCCCCGTTGCCGAAGCTGAGTTCCGGGCTCAGGTGGCGGTGCAGCAGCATCTGATGGATCTGGTGGACGGTCCACCGGACGCTGGCGATGGTGGGTATGCCGAGTTCCCGGTAGATGTCGGCGCGCCGGGGGTCGTAGATACGGGCGAGGACGATCGGCACCCGGTAGGTGTCCTTCGCCGTGCGCGCGCTGACGATGTTGCTGTTGTCCCCGGAGGTGACGGCGACGAAGGCGTCCGCATGCTCGATACCGGCGGCCTCGAGCACGGCGCGGCTGTAGCCGTTGCCCTCGTGGAAGCGGATGTGGGGGCTGTCGGGCAGCCGCCGGGCCGCCTTGGGGCGCCGGTCGACGACCTGCACGTCGTGCCCTTCCGCGGCGAGCAGACCGGCGAGGGTGGACCCCACCCTTCCGCAGCCGACGACGATCACCTTCACCGCGGGACTCCTTTCCGGAGGTCGGTACGGCGGCGCAGCCACCACTTGCGGGCTTCGTCCGCGAGCAGGGGGAGGGTGCCGAGCCCGGCCAGTACCGCCCAGTCGGCGGCGTCGAGCGGGGCGGTGTTGAAGACGTCCTGCAGCGTCGGCACGTAGCTGATGGCGGCCATGAGAGCGACGCCGAAGCCGCCCGCGGCCAGCAGGGCCGGGTTGGACACGAGCCCGACCTTGAGAATGCTCTGCCGGTCGGTGCGCACGGCGAGCGCGTTGAAGAACTGGCTGAGCACGATCCCGGCCTGGACCATGGTGATCGCCTCTCGGTAGACGGGCGTGTCCTTGGTGAAGTCGTCGAACGGGATGCCCGAGGACGTGACGTGCCAGAAGAAGACGGCGCTGACGCAGAGCGCCTGGATGCCGCCGAGAAACAGGATCCGTCCCACCACGGAGGCGGAGAAGAGCCGTTCCCGGCGGGAGCGCGGCGGGCGCTCCATCACGTCGGGCTCCGGGGGTTCGGCCCCCAGGGCCAGGGCGGGCAGCACGTCGGAACCCAGGTCGATGGCCAGGATCTGCACGGCGCTGATGGGCACCAGGGGGAAGCCGGCGAAGGTCGCCGCCAGGATCGGGACCAGCTCCCCGATGTTGTGGCTGAAGAGGTAGACGAGGAATTTGCGGATGTTCTGGTAGACCGTCCGGCCGAGCTGCACCGCCGTGGCGATGGACGCGAACGAGTCGTCCAGGAGCACCATCGAGGCCGCCTCCCGGGCCACGTCCGTGCCTGAGGCCCCCATCGCCACGCCGATGTCGGCGTGCTTGAGCGCCGGCGCGTCGTTCGCCCCGTCCCCGGTGACCGCCACCACCTCACCGCGCCGCTGGAAGGCGGTGACCACGCGCATCTTGTGCTCGGGGCTGACCCGGCACAGCAGCAGCTCCGAAGACGGCTCGGCGAGCAGCGCGTCCAGCGCCTCGTCGTCCATCGTGTCGAGCCGGGCGCCCGTCACCACGACCGGATCCGGCCCCCGTACGATCCCGACCCGGCGGGCCACGGCCTCCCCGGTCAGCGGGTGGTCGCCGGTGACCATGACGATCCGGATGCCGGCCCGACGACAGGCGGCGACCGCGTCGGTCACCTCGGGACGCGGCGGGTCCAGCATGCCGACCAGTCCAAGAAGGGTGAGTCCTGCCTCGGCCTCGTCCTGCGCGGGGCGTGGGCCGTCCAGGCCCCGCCGGGCGACGCCCAGCACCCGCAATCCCTGCGACGCCATCGCGTCACTCGTCGCGACGACCGCCGCCCGGTCCCGCTCGGTCAGCGGCTCGCGCCGCCCATCCCGCTCCAGGCCGGTACACCGCGCCAGCAACTCCACGGGCGCCCCCTTGACGCACGCCTGGTAGCCCGCGCCGCTCTTGTGCACCGTGGTCATCAACTTGCGGGTGGAGTCGAAGGGGAACTCGGTCACCCGAGGCGCTGTCGCCTCCTCCGCACCCGGATCGAGCCCGGCCTTGGCCGCCACGACGAGCAGTGCCCCCTCGGTGGTGTCACCGAGCACCCGCCAGTGGTCCCGGCCGCCGGGGCCCTCGGGCGGGACCAGCCGGGCGTCGCAGCACAGACCGGCCACCCGCAGCAGTTCGCGCACCGGTGCCGGGTCGCGGACCTCCCCGCCCGGGGCGTATCCCACGCCGCTCACCGCATGCGTGGCGCCGCCCGCCCACACCTGGGTGACGGTCATCTCGGCCTGGGTGAGCGTCCCGGTCTTGTCGGTGCACACCACCGTGGTCGACCCGAGCGCCTCGACCGCCAGCAGCTGTTTGATCAGCGCATGGCGGCGTGCCATGCGCCGCACGCCGATCGCCAGCGACACCGAGAGGGTGGCGGGCAGCCCTTCCGGCACCATCGCCACCATCACCCCCAGCGCGAACACGAACGCGGGCACCAGGGATTCCCCGGTGGGCAGCCGCACGGCGAACATCAGGGCGCCGATCGCCAGGGCCGCCCCCGCCACCCGCCGCGCCATGGAGGCCACCTGGTGCTGCAGCGGGGTCTTCTGCTTCGGGGCCGCCGCGGCCAGCCGGTAGATCCGCCCGAACTCGGTCGTCGCGCCGGTGGCGTACACCACGGCCCGCCCGGACCCGGCGACGATGTCGGTTCCCATGAACACGCAGTTGCGTGCTTCCAGCGATGACACGGCGGCCACCGGGTCGGCCGTACAGACCACGGCGTTGCTCTCGCCGGTCAGCGGAGCGTTGTTCGCCGTCAGCTCGTGCGCCTCGACCACCCGGCAGTCCGCCGGCACCGCGTCCCCGGCCTCGAGCACCACCACGTCACCCGGCGCCAGCTCCCGGGCGGGCACCTCCAGCCGTTCGCCGTCACGCAGCACCCGGCAGGTGTGGGGCACCATCGCCTCCAGGGCCTGAGCCGTGCGCTCGGCCGAGTACTCCTGTGCGAAGCCGATGGCGGCGTTCAGCAGGACGACGCCCAGAATCGCCACCGCCAGCTGCAAGGTGGCCGTGTCACGCGGCTCCTGAAGCCGGTACGCCAGGAAGGTGATGGCCGCCGCGACGATGAGCACCACCGCGAAGAGGTCGGTGAACTGCGCCCCCAGCTGCCGCCATGCGGAGCGGCGGCGGACGCGCGGCAGTTCGTTGGTCCCGTACTGCTCCAGCCTCGCCCGTGCCTGTGCCGCCGGCAGACCACGTCGTGACGTGGTCAGCGTGGAGAAGACATCACCGGCGGCGAGCCGCCGGATCGGATCGGGCGAGGGACCGGAGGGACCGGTGCGTGACGTCCTGCCGGACGTCCTGTCCTTCCCGCCGCCCGCCACCGACGGATCCGCACCGGTGCGCATCATCCGAGTCCGTACGCCGACAAGGCGTGCGCGACCGCCGCGACCGCCGCGACCGCCGCGACAGGGCGGAGGGCGCGGAGGGCCTTGTGCGAGGCTTCCATCACGGACTCCAAGGGGTTCGGCTGCCGTCCCGCCGGTTCGCCGCCCTCGATCGGCGGCACCCCGTCATCCTGTGCCGGGCCGACCGCCGTCACCAGGGCCGTCGGGGGCAGCAGGCAGGGCCGTTCGGGCCCTCACACCGGGACCGTGATGACGGGGCAGTGGGCGTGGTGCAGCACTCCCTGGCTCACCGAGCCCAGCAGCATGCCCGTGAATCCTCCGCGCCCGCGGGTTCCCACGACCAGCCCCAGCGCGTGTTCCGAGGCGGCGGTCAGGGCCCCCACCGGGTGGCCGCGGACGACTTCGTGGTGCAGCTCCACCTCAGGGTGCCTCGACGTGCGGCCGGCGACCGTCTCGGACAGCACGCGACGGCACTCCCGCAGTGCCGCGTCCTCGTCCAGGACGCCGAGCAGCGGAGGATGCCACGCGTACAGGGCCCTGAGGGCCGCTCCGTGCAGCGCCGCCTCCTCGAACGCCAGGTCCACCGCCGCAGCGGAATGCGGGCTGCCGTCGACGCCGACCACGAAGTACGCGGGCTGCTCGGCGACCGGCTCCGGTTCCGGAACCACCACGACCGGGCAGGGGGCGTGGGCGGTGAGCGGGAGCGCCACGGACGCCGAGGTGAACATCTCACGCCGGGTGCTCAGGTGCCAGGAGCCCACCACGACCAGGGAGGCGTTTTGCGCCTCCTCGCGCAGCACCCACGCCGGCTCTCCCTCCGCCAGCGAGGTCGACACCTCCACCGTCGGACGCCGGGACTCGGCGAAGGCGACCGCCCCCTCGAGTATCCGGTCGCCCGCGCCGTGCAGCGCCGGGTTCCACTCCTCCCAGGACGCCCGCGCCTCCCCCGACCGGTATCCGCCGGTCGGCATGCCCTGGGCGTGGACGAGCCGCAGCGGCAGCCCACGCCGATCCGCTTCGTCGACGGCCCAGGCCAGGGCCGGCCGCTTCGAGGGATCGGGGTCGACACCCACCACGATCGGCCGACGGCCCTCCGCACTGGCCATGGCACCTCCGGTTGATCTCCGCGTCCGCCGGTTCACTGTCCTTCCAGCGTCGCCCTTGCCGTCGAGCGCCGCCACGCCACCGCCCAGCAGGCCGATGCGGGGCCCGATCGGTGCCGTTCCCGTGAGGGCCCCGCCTGCCGGGGCCGAGCGGCCCCGAGCATGTCAGCGACTGTCGCTCCCCTCCGTCGCGGGCAGGGCGGCACGGCCGGCCTCCAGCCGTGCCACCGGAACACGGAACGGGGAGCAGGAGACGTAGTCCAGGCCCGCCCCATGGAAGAAGTGCACGGACTCGGGGTCGCCGCCGTGTTCGCCGCAGACGCCGATCTTCAGGCCGGGGCGCGCGGCGCGGCCCTCGTCGACCGCGATCCGGATCAGCCGGCCCACTCCGTCGCGGTCGAGGGTCTCGAAGGGGGAGGTGGCGAAGATGCCCTTGTCGAGGTACGCGGAGAAGAACGCGGCCTCGACATCGTCGCGGGAGAAGCCCCACGTGGTCTGCGTCAGGTCGTTCGTGCCGAAGGAGAAGAACTCCGCCTCCTCGGCGATCCGGCCCGCGGTGAGCGCGGCCCGGGGCAGCTCGATCATGGTGCCGACGGGGCAGTGCAGGGGCACGCCCGTCTCGGCGGTGACCTCGGCGAGCACCCGCTCCACCTCCTCGCGGGCGAGCCGGAGTTCCTCGACCGCGCCGACCAGCGGCACCATGATCTCGGCCTCGGGGGAGCCCCCGGCCCTCGTCCGGGCCACGACCGCCTCGGCGATCGCCCGTACCTGCATGGCGACCAGTCCGGGCACCACCAGGCCCAGCCGCACGCCCCGCAGACCGAGCATCGGGTTCTCCTCGTGCATACGGTTCACCGCGTCGAGCAACTCGACGTCGTGCGGGTCCGGTCGCCCGCCCCGGGCCTCGGCCGCGGCGATCCGTACGGCGAGTTCGGTGTGGTCGGGGAGGAACTCGTGCAGCGGCGGGTCGAGAAGGCGAATGGTCACGGGCAGGCCGTCCATGGCCTCCAGGATGCCGGCGAAGTCCTGCCGCTGGAGCGGGAGGAGGGCCTCCAGCGCCCGGTCGCGTTCGGCGTCGGTGCGGGCCAGGATCATCCGCTCGACCAGCTTGCGCCGCTCGCCCAGGAACATGTGCTCGGTACGGCACAGCCCGATGCCCTGGGCGCCGAAGCGGCGGGCGCGGGCCGCGTCCTCGGGGGTGTCGGCGTTCGCCCGGACCTCCAGCCGCCGTACGGAGTCGGCCTGCCGGAGGGCGCGGGCAACCCCGGCCACCACGCGGTCGGACTCTTCGCCGGTCTCCAGATAACGCATGGCCGCAGACGCGACCAGGGGGACTTCACCCGCGTACACGGCTCCGACGGAGCCGTCCACCGAGATGACCGTGCCCTCCTCGACGACGGTGCCGTCGGGGGTGGTGAACCGCCGGGCCTCGGTGTGCACGGTGAGTTCCTCCGCGCCGCAGACGCACACCTTGCCCATGCCGCGGGCGACGACCGCCGCGTGGCTCGTCTTGCCGCCCCGGCTGGTCAGCACGGCCTCGGCGGCCACCATGCCGGGCAGGTCGTCCGGGGTGGTCTCCTGGCGGACGAGCACCACCTTCTCGCCGGCCGCGGCACGCCGTACGGCCTCGGCGGAGTCGAACACCGCCGCGCCGACCGCCGCACCCGGGGAGGCCGGAAGCCCGTGGGCGAGGGCGTCGCCGGTGACGGCGGTGTCGAAGCGGGGGAACATCAGCCGGGCGAGGCCGTCCCCGCTGACCCGGGCCAGCGCTTCCTCCGCAGTGATCTGCCCTTCGTCCACCAGCTCGGCGGCGATGGCGAACGCGGCTTCCGCGGTCCGCTTGCCGACCCGGGTCTGGAGCATCCACAGCGTGCCGCGCTCGATCGTGAACTCGATGTCGCACAGGTCGCGGTAGTGGCGCTCCAGGGTCCCCATGTGGTCGAGCAGCCGCCGGTACGCGTCCGCGTCCAGCCGCTCGAGATCGGCCAGCGGCACGGTGTTGCGGATGCCGGCGACGACGTCCTCGCCCTGGGCGTTGGACAGGTAGTCGCCGTACAGGCCCGGCCGCCCGGTGGCGGGGTCGCGGGTGAAGGCGACGCCGCTGCCGGAGTCGGTGCCCCGGTTGCCGTACACCATGCGCTGCACCGTGACGGCGGTGCCCAGGTCGTCCGGGATGTGCTCGCGCCGGCGGTACAGCCGGGCCCGTTCGCCGTTCCAGGAACGGAAGACCGCGAGGATCGCCAGGCGCAGTTGCTCGGCGGGGGACTGGGGGAACTCCTGCCCCGTCTCGTCGCGGATCAGCCGCTTGTACGTCTCGACGAGCCAGGCGAGGTCGTTCGCGTCGAGGTGCAGGTCGTCGGGGGCTTCGCGGGTCTCCTTGAGCAGGGTCATGGCCTCGTCGAACAGGGCCTGGTCGACCCCCATGACCGTGCTGCCGAACATCTGGACGAGTCGACGGTAGGAGTCCCAGGCGAAGCGGTCGCTGCCGGACGCCTTGGCCAGTCCGAGGACGGATTCGTCGTTGAGGCCGATGTCCAGGACGGTCTCCATCATGCCGGGCATGGAGAACCGTGCTCCGGACCGGACGGACACCAGCAGCGGATCGTCACGCTGGCCCAGAAGACGTCCGGCGGACTTCTCCAGGGCGGTGAGGTGCCGGGAAACCTCCTCCAGCATGCCCTCCGGTTCCGCGCCGGTCGCCAGGAAGGCCCGACACGCCTCGGTGGTCACGGTGAAGCCCGACGGGACGGGCAGGCCCAGCCGGGTCATCTCGGCCAGGTTGGCCCCCTTGCCGCCGAGCAGGTCGGCCATGTCACGGCCGCCCTCTGCGAACTCGTACACGTAACGGACCATGACGCCGGTCTCCTCGATCTCTCTGCGGAGGTCAGTCTGCGGACTCGGTACGCCTTCAGCGTCCGACGACCGCAGCGACCGGGACAGGTGCTGTCCGTCCCGTCCGGTGGGCCGACCGGCCCCCTTTCGGGACAGGGCCCGGTCTGCGGCCGGCGCCGACGGGCGCGGTGGCTCGCCCGGTTCCGCTTACGCCCTGGACTGGCGACCGTTACCGTGGCACATGATCGGACCGGTGGGTGTCCGTTCGATAAGCGGACCTGGAGGAACACAGGTGGGAAGCCCCGAGGAGGCCCGTGTACGGCTGCCTCAGCTCAGGCTGGACGAACTGCTGGAAGAGTTGCAGGCACGGCTGGACGCCGCGCGAGGCACCCGCGACCGGGTCCACAACCTGCTGGAGGCCGTGCTCTCGGTCGGCCGGGAGCTCGACCTCGAGCAGGCCCTGCACAGCATTGTCGAAGCGGCTGCGGTGCTCGTCGACGCGGAGTACGCCGCGCTGGGCGTGATCGGTCCTGACGGCAAGCGGCTGTCTGCCTTCCACACCATCGGGGTCACCGAGGAGCAGATCGCCGCGATCGGCCCCTACCCCGAGGGCCACGGCATCCTCGGAGAGCTGATCCGCCACCCGGAGCCCCTTCGGCTCGCGAAGATCTCCGAGCACCCGGCGTCGTACGGCTTCCCGGCGCACCACCCGCCGATGAACACCTTCCTCGGCGTCCCGATCCGGGTACGCGACCAGGTGTTCGGCAACCTTTACCTGACCGAGAAGCGGGGTGGCGCCCAGTTCGACGAGGAGGACGTCTCCGTCACGCTCACCCTGGCTGTCGCGGCCGGCGTCGCCATCGACAACGCCCGGCTGTACGCCGAGTCCCGGCTGCGCGAGCGCTGGCTGCGGGCGAACGCCGAGATCACCCACAGCCTGATGTCGGGTGGTGGGCGCACCGAGGTCCTTCGGCTGATCGCCGAGCGGGCGGGCGAGATCACCGAGGCGGCCCTGGCGGCGGTCGCCCTGCCCATGGAGGACACCGGTTCCCTCGCCGTCGAGATCGCCGTCGGACTGGACGCCGACGCGCACCGGGGGCTCGTCCTGTCGATGGACCGGAGCCTGATGGGACTTGCCTTCTCCGGAGCGGCTCCGGTCACCAGCGAGGACGCCGCTCACGACGAGCGAATCTCCCTGGAACCTCCGCGCTTCGGCGGACTGGGGCCCGCCGTGGCTGTGCCCATCGGTACCGGCGACGCGGGCGCGCGTGGTGTGGTGCTGCTGGCGCGGGAAGCCGGCCGGCCGGCGTTCACGGCGACGGAGACCGAGACCCTGCAGGTCTTCGCCGCGCAGGCCGCCGTCGCGATGGAGCTGGCGGAGCGCCGTCAGGACGCCGAGCGGATCGCCGTGCTCACCGACCGCGACCGCATCGCACGCGACCTGCACGACCTAGCGATCCAGCGGCTCTTCGCCACCGGCATGACGCTGCAGAGCGCGGGCCGCTTCATCGAGCATCCCGAGGCCTCCGAGCGTGTGGTGCGGGCCGTCGACGACCTCGACGAGACCATCAAGATCATCCGGTCGACGATCTTCGGCCTGCGTACCCGCGAGGGAGCCGACGGCACCGGACTGCGGGCCCGTGCGATGCGGGTCGTAGGGGAGGCGGCGCCGGTCCTGTCCTTCGCCCCCAGCGTGCGGATGGAGGGCCTGCTGGACACCGACGTGCCGAAGGAGATCGCCGATCACGTCGTGGCCGTCCTCTCCGAGGCCCTCACCAACATCGCGCGTCACGCCCGTGCCGACCGGGCCGAGGTGGTCCTCACCACCGACGGGCGCGAGGTGCGGTTGTCGATCACGGACAACGGCGTCGGCATCGCGCCCGAGGGCCGGCGCAGCGGACTGCGGAACATGGCGGAGCGGGCCGAGCAAATGGGCGGCCGGCTCGAACTGTCGAAACCTTCCGGCGGTGGCGCCTCGTTGCTGTGGCGTGTACCGGTGAAGGAAGGCTAGGCGGTCGGCGGCCGGGGACCGCCGGCTGCGGCGCGGCCGAGACAGGGCGACGCCGCACCCGGTGTGCGCGGCAGAGTGTCCGGCCGCGCACCTCGCCCCGGCGCGACGTCGTAGGCCGCCTGTCACCCGTCGAGGTACGTCGCAGCAGCTCACGCAGGTCACTCCGCACCGAGACGTGCGGAGAGGTGGCAGCGGACGTCGACGACTCCCTCGACGGCCCGCGCAAGGCGTTCGGCCACCGGTACCAACCGCGGGCCGTCCACCCATCCCGTGAGGGTCACGACGCCCTCGGTCACCTCGACCCGTATGTGGTCGGCGGACAGCGGGAACAGACGGTCGACGACCTCATGGCGCACCTCCTCGGTGAGCTCCTCGTCATCCCGCAGGAACACCTTGAGCAGATCCGAGCGGCTGACGACGCCCTGGAGCATGCCTTCGTCGTCGATCACCGGCAGCCGCTTGACGCTGCGCCGGGCCATGATGCGGGCCGCCTCGGCCAGGGTGGTGGTGCCGTGCACGGTGATCGCCGGACTGCTCATCAGCTCCTCGGCGGTCACCGCGCCGGCCTTGGCCAGGTCGGACAGCCTCCGCTGCTGGGTGAACCGGTCCGGATCGCTGTCCCGGAACTCTTCCTTCGGCAGCAGATCCGCCTCCGAGACGACGCCGATGACCCGGCCCTCACCCTCGAGCACGGGGAGGGCGCTGACCTTCCAACGCTCCATGAGCTGGACGATGTCCTTGAACAACGCGTCGCGGCCGACCGCGACGACGGCGCGTGTCATCACGTCGCTCACGGCGTGCGGGCTGCTGTGCATGGTCTCCTCCTCGAAGGGTCGGATGAGGCCGAGACGCCGGCCGAGCCGGAGCCGCGCCCCGCGTCGTCGATGATGGCCGCCTGTCCACGCGTGGCGTCGTCCTGGCCTCGCTCACGGCGCGTGCACCGACCACCGGGGCGATCCCGGCTGCCGTTCCGTTCCAGGACCGAAGGCGGCCCGGTCGCCGGCGCCCGAAAAAATCCGCGCCAGGTCCAAAAGGCCCCGCGCATACAGGACGGGAAGGGCGTCACCCGCTTCTCGCGGATCCTGATTGCGCGGTGCGCGACCGCCGTCGATCGCTTCTCCGCGTCTGCATCGCGCCCCTCCCGTCGTCTCCACCACACCACGCAGGCCCGCCCGGCCACCAGGGCCGATCGGCCCCGATCGGCCGGGATCGGCCGCGACGGTGGACACGACCAGCCGACGTCGAGCCCCTGGGACAGGCGACACAGCGGCGACCCGTTTCCCTCCGCTGCGACAGCATGGGCCGATCGGCCCCATCGGGGGCCGAACCGCCCCTCGTACCGACAGCCGGCCCGTGCGACGGTGGGGTAATGCCCCTTAGCTGTCCCAGGCAGTCCGACGGAAGGCGGTGGGGATGATGACACTCCCCTTGGTCGTGGGCGTCGACGGATCAGGCACGAGCCTGCTCGCGGTGGACTGGGCGGTGGACGAGGCTGCTCGGCACGGCCTCCCGCTCAGGCTGGTGTACGCGTCCCGCTGGGAACGCTACGAGAGGTTCGTCCCGACCGGCAGCCTCGGCCGGCCGTCCGAACGCGTGGTCGCGGAGAACCTCGTGGCCGCCGCGGCCGAGCGGGCCGAGCTGCGCAATTCCCAGGTGAAGGTCACCGTGGACGTGGTCCCCGACGACGCGGCGGACGCTCTCCTGCGGGAGGCGAACGACGCCTTCGCCGTGGTGACGGGATCGCGCGGCCGCGGTGAGCTGAAGGGCCTGCTCCTCGGCTCGGTCGGCCTGGCGGTGGCGGCCCGCGCGAACTGCCCGGTGATCGTGGTCAGAGGCGACAAGGCCGGTCTGGCCGGCTCGCACGGGCGGGTCCTGCTGGGTGCGGGAGAACCCGAAACCTGTGCCGAAGCCGCCCGCTTCGCCCTCCGGGAGGCCGAGGCGCGCGACTGCGGCCTCGACGTCGTCCGCGCCTGGCGCCGCCCCGCGCACGACAGCGCCGACGATCCCGCGCTCGCGGAGGAACCGGTGCGGCGGCACGAGGAGCGGGCCTCGGCCCTGCTGGACGAGCTGCTGCGGGACGGCGTAGCCGATCACTCCGCTGTCCGGGTGCGGCGGGTCACGGCCGAGGGCCCCGCCCACAGCGTCCTGGTGCGCCGCTCGGCCGCCGCCGACCTCGTGATCGTCGGAGCCCGGCGCGGGAGCGGGCACCTCGGGCTCCAGATCGGACGGGTGGCTCACACCCTGCTCCACCACGCGGACTGTCCGGTGGCGATCGTCCCGCGGACAGTGTGAGTGTTGTCCTGGCCCACGCCTGTCCGACCGCGCACAGGGGGAGTGATGATGGCCGCTCGGCCCCGTGACGTACTCGCACCCGCGCTGCGGGACATCGAGGCGGTCGTCCTCGACACCGACGGGGTGATCACCGAGTCGGCGAAGGTGCACGCGGCCGCCTGGAAGACCGCCTTCGACACCTTCCTGACCGAGCACCCGCCCGACGACTTCGCTCAGCGGCGTCCCTTCGACGCCGACGAGGACTACCTGCGGTACGTGGACGGCAAGTCCCGGCTCGACGGCGCCGCCGCGTTCCTGGCGTCGAGAGGTCTCGATCCGACCGAGGCGTTCGTGCACGCCGTGGCCGCGGACAAGGAGCGGCTCTTCACCGAGCGGCTGCGCGAGCACGGTGTCGACGCGTATCCCGGGACGGTACGGCTGGTGCGCGCGCTGCGCGGCGCCGCGGTGCCGGTCGCCGCGGCCTCCGCGTCACGGCACGCCCGCGAGCTGCTCACCGGAGCCGGCGTGCTGGACCTCTTCGACGCCCTGGTCGACGGAGGTGAGGCGGCTCGCCTGGGGCTGGTGGGCAAGCCGGGGCCCGACCTGTTCCTGGAAGCGGCGCGTCGGCTCGGTGTTCCGCCTGCTCGCGCCGCGGTCGTGGAGGACGCCCTGGCAGGCGTCGAAGCGGGCCGCCGCGGCGGATTCGCCCTCGTCGTCGGCGTGGACCGCGCCGACGGTCCGGACACCCGGCGCCGGCTCCTGCGCCACGGCGCGGACGTCGTCGTGACCGATCTCTCGGAGTTGCTCGTCGAGGGAGCAGGGCGATGACGGGCCGGACATGGGAGTACGAAGGCTACGACCCGACGGACGAACGCTTGCGGGAGTCGCTGTGCACGCTGGGCAACGGGTACTTCGCCACCCGCGGGGCCTTGCCGGAGTGCACGGCGGACGACGTGCACTATCCCGGCACCTACGTCGCCGGCTGCTACGACCGGCTCACCACGGACGTCGCGGGACGCCGGGTGGAGAACGAGGACATGGTCAACCTGCCGAACTGGCTGCCCCTGCGGTACCGCCTCGCCGGGCAGCAGTGGCTCAGCCCTGACACGGCCGAGGTGCTCGGCCACCGGCAGGTGCTGCACCTGGACTCCGCACTGCTGGAGCGCAGTACGCGGTACACGTTCGGCGAGGGCCGCTCGCTCACCGTGCGGCAGCAACGTCTCGTCCACATGGCCGACCCCCATCTGGCCTGCCTGCGCACCGACTTCAGGGCCGAGGGCTTCTCCGGAGATCTCGAGGTCGAGGCGGCTCTCGACGGCGGCGTCACCAACGCGGGGGTACCGCGCTACCGGGAACTGGACGGCCACCACCTGACCCACGTGCACACGGGCAGCGCCGCGCCGGACACCGTGTGGCTGCGCTGCCGGACCCGCACCTCCGACGTCCGGATCGGCATGGCGGCCCGGCTGACCGCCGACGTGCCCGTCGTCACCGGCCGGCACGCGGGAGCGCGCGCCAGTCAGCGAGTGCGCCTGGGCCTGCTGCCGGGCCGTACGGTCACCGTCGACAAGACCGTCGCTCTGCACACCTCCCGCGACCCGGCGATCAGTGACCCGCTGGACGCGGCGATCCAACGGGTGGGCGCGGCACCCGCGTTCGACGAGTTGCTCGAAGCACACCTGACCGCCTGGGACCAGCTGTGGCGGAGGGCCGAGCTGGACGTCCCCGGCGAGGCGGGCCGCGTCCTGCGGCTGCACCTCTTCCACGTACTGCAGACCCTCTCCCCGCACACGGCGGACCTCGACGTCGGCGTCCCGGCCCGCGGCCTGCACGGCGAGGCGTACCGCGGCCACGTCTTCTGGGACGAGCTGTTCGTGCTGCCGTACCTCAACCTGCACTTCCCGGAAGTGTCCCGCGCCCTGCTCCGCTACCGTCATCGCCGACTGGACCAGGCCTGCGCCGCCGCCCGCGCGGCCGGCCGGCGTGGAGCCCTGTACCCGTGGCAGAGCGGCAGCGACGGGCGCGAGGAGACACAGCGGTTGCACCTCAACCCCCGCTCGGGACGCTGGCTGCCCGACCACTCCCGGCTTCAGCGGCATGTCGGCTCGGCGGTGGCGTACAACGTGTGGCAGTACTGCGAGGCCAGCGGCGACGCCGAGTTCCTGCACACCAAGGGCGCCGAGATGCTGCTGCAGATCGCCCGTTTCTGGGCGGACTCGGCGACCTGGGACGAGGAACTGGGCCGGCACCGCATCCGAGGCGTGATGGGCCCCGACGAGTATCACGACGCGTATCCCGGCGCGCGTGAACCCGGTCTCGACGACAACACCTACACGAACGTCACCGCGGCATGGGTGCTCACCCGCACGCTGGAGGTGCTGGGAGCCCTGCCGGAGCCCCGGCGGCGCGAACTCGCCGAGCGCACCGGCCTGGACGACGGCGAGCTCGAACAGTGGGAGGACGTCTCACGCACACTCCACGTGCCTTTCCACGACGGTGTCATCAGCCAGTTCGAGGGCTACGGCGGCCTCGCCGAGCTCGACTGGGAGGCCTACCGGCAGCGGTACGGCGACATCCGGCGGCTGGACCGGATCCTCGAGGCGCAGGGCGACACCGTCAATCGCTACCGGGCGTCCAAACAGGCCGACGTCCTGATGCTCGGCTACCTCTTCTCGCCTGCCGAACTCAGCTCCCTCTTCGGCAGGCTGGGCCATCACCTCGACGACGACGTCTGGCAGCGCACCGTCGACCACTACCTGCACCGCACCAGTCACGGCTCCACGCTCAGCGGCCTGGTCCACGGCTGGGTCCTGGCCCGGGCCCGGCGGGCGGAGGCATGGACGTACTGCCAGGAAGCCCTGCTCGGTGACGTCGCCGACCTGCAAGGCGGTACCACGGGAGAAGGCATCCACCTCGGCGCCATGGCCGGCTCCCTCGACCTCGTCCAACGCGGGCTGAGCGGACTGGAGACCCGCGCGGGCGCGCTGTGGCTCGACCCCGTACCGCTGCCGGAACTCTCGTCCTACGGCTTCTCCCTTCACTACCAAGGGCACTGGGGCGTCCGGTTGCGACTGGAGAGCGGCCTGCTGGAGGTGGCCGTGCCGCCTTCCGACCGTGCGCCGATCGACATCCGGCTGCCGGACCGCGCGGTCCGCGTGCAGCCGGGGGAGACGCGCCGGCTGCCGCTCCCGGGCCGAGGGGGCCGGACGGCCCCGTGAGAGGCCCTGCCGGCCCCTGACCGTGCGCCGGGTTCGGTACGACGCTGGAAGCGGATGACAGTGCTGTCGCTGGAGGTGCCGAGATGATTCTTCCCGTTGTCGCCGGAGTGGACGGATCCGCCGAGAGCCTGGCCGCCGCCGCGTGGGCGGCCCGCGAGGCCCGGCGGCGTGGCCAATGGCTGCACCTGGTGCACGTCTGGGACTGGCACCCCCGTCAGGAGCACGACGTGGCGGGCGCCGCTCAGCGGCACCTGGCCCGGCGTTCCCTGCGGCAGGCGGAGGAGCGGGTCCGAGCCGAGTGCCCGGACGTCCGCCTCTCCGACGAGCAGATGGAGGGCCCGGCCACCGCCGCCCTGCTGAAGGCCGCGGACCAGGCCGACATGATCGTCCTGGGCTCACGCGGCCTGAGCGGCTTCACCGGATTCCTCGTCGGTTCCGTCGCGCTCGGCGTGGTCGCGAAGGCCACCCGTCCCGTCGTCCTCGTCCGGGCCGGAGAGGAGGCGTCGGACGAACACGTGCCGACGGACGACGGCGACACCTCGACCGACACCGGATACCGGGACGTGGTGCTGGCCGTCGACCTCGCCGACGCCTGCGACGAGGTCATCGAGTTCGCCTTCGAGGCGGCCCGTCTCCGGCACGCGCGACTGCGGACCGTGCACGCCTGGCAGGCACCCGGCCCGCTCGGACTCGGAGCGGGTGACATCGCCTTGGTGGACGATCCCTGGCGGGGCGAGGAGTGGCTGGGCTTCCTCAAGGCCGTGCTCCAGCCGTGGCGCGAGAAGTACCCCGACGTGGAGGTCCGGGAGACGGTGGTGGAGGACAAGCCCACGACCGCGCTCGTACGGGCCTCGACCGGAGCGAGCCTCCTGGTCGTGGGCCACCGTCTGGACGAACGGCCCGTCGGCCCGCGCACCGGACCCGTCACCCACGCCGCGATCCATCACGTCGGCTGCCCCGTGGCCGTCGTACCCCATGTGTAGGCATCCCCGACCGCGCTGAGCCGCCCGTTCGTCGAAGGCCGGGCGTCAGCCCGGCCGGACGAACGGGACGACGGCCATGACGAGGCCGACGGCACGCGGCCGTACGTCACCGAGCCGGGCAGCCGGGTTCCCCGGTCCTCGGAAGCATGCGAAGTGAAGGGGGGAGCCGTCATGAGCGGCCCCGTACTGGTGGGAGTGGACGGCTCGGCGACGAGCATGGCCGCGGTGGAGGCCGCCGCCCGTGAGGCGGACCGTCTGGGGGTGGAACTCCAGCTGACGCACGCCTTCGACTGGTCGGCGACCCGTGTGCCGCCGGGTGTGGCGCCCTGGGATCCGGGCGGGGCACGGGTGCATGACGTGACGAACAGCGCGCTGACGGAGGCAGAGCGCCGGGCCCGCAGCGCCGCTCCCGGGCTGAGCGTCACGCGCACGGTCCTCATGGGTGAACCCGTGGCGGTGCTGGAGACCGAGTCCCGCCGGGCGTCGCTCACCGTCGTCGGCAGCCGGCCGCCGAGCCGGTCCGCGGGCAGGCGACGCGGCTCCCTCGCCGTGCGGTTGGCCGCCCATGGACGCTCTCCGGTCCTGATCGTGCGGGGCAGACCGGACCCGGCCGGTCCCGTCGTGCTGGTCGGCGACCACGGGAGGGCCGGCCGGGCGGCGGCCGAGTTCGCCTTCGCCGAGGCGTCCGCCCGCGGCACGGACCTGGTGGTGCTCAAGGGCTGGGACACGCGGACGGGGAAGTCCCGGAACGGGTTCGCCGACACGCTGTCCGCGCTGCGCAAGAGCTACCCGGACATCGTCGTGCGCCGTCCTCGTGTCCGTGGGGGCGTCCGACGGGCGGTCGTCGAGGCCGGCGCACGCGCACAGCTCGTCGTGGTCGGCATGAACGGCCGTGTCGGCCGGACGGGCGCGTCGCCGACCCGGTTCAGCCGAGCGGCGCTGCGGCACGCCGACTGCCCCGTGGCGGTGATCCGCGCGCAGGGTGAAGCCCCATGACGAGGCCGAGGCCGAGACCGAGGCCGGCGACGAGGTGGTCGGGCACGGCCACCGGGGACGTCATGGCGATCAGCCACTCTCGCCGCGCCGGCGCGTTCTCGGGGAGCCGACGGAGCCGGCCTCGCTCACGTGGCGAGTCCGGCACGGCGAGACGCTCCGGGCTCCGGTTCCGCCTGACTGTCGTCGACCCGGTGGCGCAGGTCGGCGCGGACGTCGACCACCCCGTCCACGCCTTGGCAGAGACGGACGACTACGGGGACGAGCGACTTGCGCTCGACCGTGCCCTTCAGTGAGACCCGTCCGTCGACGACGCGCACCTCGATCCCGTCGGGGGTGATGCCGAGAGTGCGCAGGAGCACGTCCCCGGTGATCTCCTCCCGGATCGCGCTGTCCCCGCGCAGGAAGACGCGGAGCAGGTCGGCCCGGCTGATCACGCCGACCAGCGTGCCTGTCTCGTCGACCACCGGCAGCCGCTTGACGTGGTCGCGTTCCATCACCTGGGCGGCCTCCACTGCGGTCCACTGGGGCCTGGCGGTCACGACAGGGCTGTTCATCAGCCCCTCGGCCGTCGCGGCCTCGGCTTTCGTCCTCGACGTGGGTGCGAGGTGCGGCGAGGGCGGCAGGCCGACCGGGTCCAGGTGAGAGGCTTCCTTGCGCAGCAGATCCGCCTCGGAGACCACGCCCACGGGGTGTTCGTCGTCGTCCACGACCGGTACGGCGGTGATGTCGTACTCGGCGAGCAGTTTGGCGATCTCCTTGAAGCCGGTGTCGCGGCGCACTCGGACGACCGGTGCGGTCATGAGGTCGCTCACCATTCGGTGCCACATGGGCTCCCGCCTCCTGATGTCGTGTGTCTTCCTCCTTCCACTCTCCGCCTGCCATGCGGCTGCCGCATGGGCCGGTCGGCCCCTTCCCCGCGGAATCGCCGGGCCGCCGTGCGTCCGCCCGTCCCGTGTCCGGCTCCGTCACGGGGCCCGAACCGCACGATTCCCACCTCGGGACCGACACGGGGAACGCGTCGGCGCACTGGTCTCACGCTGCCGACCGAGCCCGGCCCGCGCGGCCGGAGGCGCCGTCCGGCGGATCGTCGCGGTCCGCGCCTCACCGCGTGGCGGGGCTTCCCCTGAGGTCGCGTCCGGTGACGATCTCCGACTCGATACGTACGAAGACGCCGTCCTGCACGGGCATCCAGGAGCGAGGGCCGGTCTGCGACAGCCGCGCGTGCTCGGCAGGATCCGTCACCACCGTGGCCCGGCCGGTGACGACCACACTCCACCCCGACCGGGTCGCAGGGTGGTACTCGTCCGCCTCGAAGGCGACCACGACGCCGTCGATGGCGCGGACAAGGTCGGATCCGGCCGAGGTGGACAGCAGGACAGCGGCATCGGAGTCGAGGGCGAAGTTGACCGGGAGGACGGCGGGCAGGGCCTGCCGGGTGTACACCACCCTGCCGACCGGTGCCTTGGCCAGCAGACGTAGGCACTCCTGCCGGTCGATGGCGCGCATGGAGTCGTTCTGGAACATCGGTCCATGGTCCCCGTGGCCGTAGTGCGGGGGTAGGGCCGGTCGGCCCCCGTCCGAGCCCGGGACGTCCGTCCGTCGGCAGGGACTCATGGCCCATGTCGTCGGTGTGTCCTGACGCGGACGGTATGCCCCGGTGCTCTTCCGGCTCCACGCCCTGAGCGCCCTGCTTCTCCTGGCGGCCAGGCCCTTCACACGGCTGGTCCACATGCTCACCGCACCGCTCGGCCCCCTGACCCGCCCGTGCACCGTCTACCGCGGCCGGGTGGGGTCCTGAAGAATCTCGCCGGAGTCGCGGTGTCGAACCGCCTTCGGTGGCCCGGCCTCGGTCGGAAGGGTTCCTGAACCGCAAGGAACGCAACCGGGGCGCCCGGGACGGCGACAGGTCCTGGCCGCATGGCATGTTCCACATGAAAATGCCGGAGCCATCGCTTCCGGTCGTTCCTTTCCGTAGCCTCAGGAGTATCTGAACCACCGCGCGCCGCACCGCACTTGATTTGCGTCAGCCGACAACGCGCCGAAGGGGCAACGGTCATGGCCGTCGAGACCGAGGTTCTGAACGAACTGCACCGGCTGCGTACCCGCATACCGGAGCTGACGGGGGCGTTGGCGGCCGGTGCCGACGGTCTCGTGCTCGCCGAGGACATGCCGGACGTCCAGCCGGAGGGGCTGGCCGCGCTCACCGCGGCGGCGCTCGGCGTGGGGCGCCGGATGGTCGACCTCGCCGACCGCGGCGAGTTCCGCGAACTGCTGGTGCGCGGGGCCGGGGGCTACCTCGCGACGTACGCGGCCGGGCCGTCGGCCGTCCTGACGCTGCTCGCCGACGACCGGGCCAACGTCGGCCGTCTGCACCTGGAGGGGCGGCGCGGCGGCGCGCGCATCGCCGCGTTGCTGGCGGCGCGGTCCAGGGGCGTCGGGCCCGTCGTCCATGGCGGCGAGCCACCGGCTCCGCAGTTGCGCGGCCGGATCCTCGGCGCCCTGCCCATACGTATCCCGCCGCAGTCCCGATACGAACCCTGACGGACTCCGGAGGGCTCCGCAGGACTCGTGCGGACTCGGCCGGACTCCGGCGGGGGCGCCTACGAACCGGTGGCCCGGCCGCGGCGTCCGCCGGCCCCGCGCCGTCGGCCGCCACCCCGCTCCGGGCCCGCACCCGCTCCCGGCGAGGGGGCGCTGAACCCGCCGGGGACGAGACGTGGTGGCCCCGCGGTCGACGTCGCAAACCCGGAGGGAACCGGACCTGTACCCGCTCCCCGGCCCGCCTCCGCGCCCGTGCCCGTGCCCGGTGCCGGGTCCGGAACGCGCGGCGGTGGCGGCGCCGCACGGGTCAGTACGCGTGCGTGAGGCAGCAACGGGGCGCAGGCGGCGCAGACTTCGCTGAGGGTCCACACCTGGCCGACCGCCGGGTCGTGCCGCAGGACGAGGACGACGGAGCCGGCGCAGGCGACCCGGGTGCCCTCGTGCAGCGCGCACCGCTGGCGACGGCACCAGCAGGCGGCGTCGTGGTGCACCGCCGCCGCTCTGGCGTGCGCGGCCGCGTGGGCCACCGCGAAGCGGCGCAGGGCCGCGAGGTCCCGGGAGCGAGGCGGCATCACGCACGGCGAGGAGCAGGTGACCGACGCGGTGCGGTCCCGGTGCCCGACCACACGGATCGTCCAGCAGCGGCCCGGACGGCGGGCCGATGGGGCGTCAGGGTACATAAGAGCCAAAGCACATGTCCTTCGTGGGGGAGGGCGGTGAGCGAGTGGGGGAGCGGTCCGGCAGTGGTCCCGCACGGCCCGGCGGAAGTGACCTCGCTCACAGCATGCCCGGGGCCCCCGCGGACCATTCGCGCTGTGCCCGTCCGGCCGACGCACCGCCTGTCGGTCCGTACCCCTAAGCTCCCCCCATGAGCACAGCGGAACCCCACAGACGCGTCGTCGACGGCCGTTTCGAGCTGGTCGGGCGCAGCGCCCACCTCAGGGCCGATGTGCGGGCCCGGGTGATCGAGACCCACCCGCGCGACGACGGCTGACCCCCGGCCGCCGGTTCGCGCGCTCGCGCTATTCGCGGGTGAAGGTGCCCAGGCCGGTCTCGTCGAACGCCTCCACGGTCACCCGGGTCGCCTTGCCGTCGCGGTCGCCGTGGAAGGTGACGCCGGACAGTCCGACGGCGTTCTCGCCGACCGTCCGGAAGCTGAACGTGTCCCCGTCGTAGTGGGTCAGCCGGAACGTCGTCGGCTTCGGGCCCAGCCGCATGGTCAGTTCGCCGCCGGACGCGGAGACCGTGAGCGGACCGTAGAAGCTGTTGGCGTACGTCCCGGTGTAGGCCGCGTCGGGGCGGGCGGCGGCCGCGCCGGCGGGCGGGTCGGTGTAGTCGGTGGGCGAGATCTCCGCCTGTTCCTGCTGCGTGTAGACCTTCCCGATCAGGTCGACCCAGTCGGCCGTGGCCTTCCCGTGCTCGGCGGTGTCGAAGAAGCCCTGCGCGATGGCGTCGGGAAGCCCGAGCGGCTTGCCGTTGGTGAGGACCACGATGCCCAGCTGCTCCGCGGGAAGCATGGTGACGTTGGTGTTCGCACCGAGGGCGAAGGCACCCGAGTGGCTCAGGCGCAGGCGGCCCAGGTCGTCGTAGCCGACGTTCCAGCCGAGGCCGTAGAAGCCCGTGCGGCCGGCCGGCGCCTGCGGGGGATTGGAGACGATCGCGGGGAGGTGGGTGCGCTCGAGCTGCTCGGCCGGGATGATCTGCTCGCCGTCGAGCTTGCCGTTCGCCAGCTGGAGGCGCAGCCAGCGGGACATGTCGCGGGCGGATGAACTGGCCCCGCCCGCCGGTGACTGGGCGTCGGCGTCGCGCACGTACTGGGCCCGCCAGGTGCCGTCGGGGGCCTTCACGTGCAGGTCGGCCCGGTTCTTCGCGGCCTCGTAGTCGGCGAAGAGGGAGCTGGTGGAGTCCATCCCGGCGGGCTTGTACAAGGTGTCCTCGGAGAGCTTCTCCCAGGTCGTGCCCTCGGCGTCCGCGACCGCCTGACCGGCCGCCGTCGGGCCGTAGTTGGTGTAGGCGTAGGAGGCGCGGAACGGGGCCAGTGGCTCGTACCGGAGGTGGCCGAGGATGTAGTCGCGGTCGTAGCCGAGGTCCTCCAGCAGATCGCCCGAGTGGTCGGGCAGGCCGCTGCGGTGGGCGAACAGATCGGCCACCGTGACGTTCCGCGTCACCCACGGGTCCTTGAGGGCGAAGCCGGGCAGATGGGGGGCCACGGGGTCGTCCCAGCCGATCTTCTCGTCGCCCTCGCCCACCGCTCCGGCGACGACGGTCGACGCCAGCGGCTTGGACAGTGACGCCAGCTCGAACACCGTGTCGGGGTCGATCCGGGCGGGCCGGCCTTCGTGGCGGACGCCGACGCCCTTCAGGTACACGACCCGGTCCTTGTACACGACGGCGACCGCGACCCCGGGCACGCCCGTCCGCTCCATCCCGTCCCGCACGATCCCGTCCAGCTTCCCCACGGCCGCGTTCACCTCCGCCGTCGTCAGCTGCGGAGGTGGCTGGGGCGGGGGAGCGGCGGCGAGGACACCGGGGACGAGCAGGAGCGCGGCCACCGTCAGGGCCGCCGGGGCCTTGGCCCGGTGGCGTGTCGTCGTCTGTCGAACACCCATGCAGACCATTGAACGCCTCGCCGGGAACGGTGTCCTGCCGAGTCAGGTGCGCGACTCGGTGACGGCGGGCCCGCCCACGCTGCTCGCAGGGCGCTACGGCACCGCACCGCACCGCCCCGTGCCCGCTGCCCGCGTACCAGCGCAGGTAACGCGAGGCGGAGATGGCCGAGGTCTGTCTGCGGGACACCGACCGCGACCTCGCGGCCCGCCGGCGACCGGCGCGGTGCACGGCCACCCGCGCCGCACCACCACCCGCGCCGCGGGGCGGCCGTGTTCAGTGCGGGAAGGCGCGCGGCTGCCGGAGCAGGGGGAGTTCGTCGCGGAACTCCTCGATGCGGGAGCTGATCTGGCGCATCAGGACGGTGTCGGCGAGGCGGTCGAGGTAGAGGTTGTGACGGGCCAGGCCGGGCGCGTCGACGCAGAAGTACAGCGCCATGAGCGGATTGACGAACAGCTCGCTGTCCTTGGTCCGCTCGGTGAACCGGACGTTGCCGAAGGCGCCGCGTACGGCGGCGGCGACGGAGCCGTTGACGATGCTCGGGTGGCCCGGGGTGTGGGCCTGGGCGTCGGCCACGGCGTCCAGGTAGAGGGCCCCCTCGGGGCTCCGGTGCGGCAGGGAGAACGCGCCGAGGTAGGCGCCGGCGCGGTCCAGAGCGGCCAGGTTCTCCAGGACGAGGGAGTGGTTCACCCCGTGGTGGGCGTCCACGCCGAAGCCGAGACAGGCCACCAGCCGGTGGGGGACGTCGTCGAGGCTCTCCACGGCGGCGAGGCTGGCCATGTCCTCCTCGGGCGTGCCCAGTCCGTGCTCGTCGCCGCGCATCAGGATGTCGGTCCCGCCGTCCACCAGGACGACGGCGTCCACCCCGCCCAGGTGGTCGAGGAGCGCCCGGTAGGCGGCACGCAGGGGTTCCACTCCGGTGCGCGGGAAGGCGTACACCGTGGCCGGGAGGTCGTGCCGGTCGAGCCAGCGGGACAGGGTGCGCTCGGGGAAGTAGTCGCCGCGGGTGGGGATGTCGGGGCGGATGGCCGCGACGTCCGGCTGGAGCCAGACCTCGGAGGGCAGGCCGTACAGGTCGGCGAAGGAGAGGTTGGCCAGATGGACCTCCTTGCCCGCCGAGCGCAGGGCGAGCGCCAGCGGAAGGCCCGCGTACACGTCGAAACCGCCGCCCGCACCGGCGATCAGCACCCGGCGCGCGTCGCGCAGCCGGGTGAAGAGGGGAGGCTCATGGAGGGTGAACACGCCGGGACGCTAACAGGCGTCGATCGCGCGGCCCAACAGGATTTCGTCAACCACCCTGAAATTTGGGTGAGTTGGGGTTCGGTCGACCGTGGCCGGAGTGGCCCGGCACGGCGGCCGCGGTCGGCCGGACCCCGCGCCCGGGACTACGCGCCGCTCGCCCGCAGCATGTCCTCACGCTCGACGATCTTCACGCGCTCGCGGCCCTGCGGCTCGCCCAGCGCCTTCTCGGCGGCGTCCAGCTTGTACCAGCCCTCCCAGGTGGTGAAGCGGACGTCGCGCTCGGCGAGGAACGTCTCCACGGCCTGCGGCTCGGGCGAGGCGGGCGTGTGCAGACGGCCGTTCGCGTGGTCGGCCAGCAGGTTCGACACCGTCTCGTTGGCGTCGCCCTTGGTGTGGCCGATGAGGCCGACCGGACCGCGGCGGATCCAGCCGGTGACGTACGTCGACTGCATGTGCTCGCCGGACTCCTCCATGACGCGGCCGCCCTCGTCCGGGACGGTGCCCGAGTCGAGGTCCCAGGGCAGCTTGGGGAGCTTGTCGGAGAGGTAGCCGACGGCGCGGTAGATCGCCGTGACGTCCCAGTCCTTGAACTCGCCGGTGCCCTTGACGTTGCCGGTGCCGTCGAGGGCGGTGCGCTCGGTGCGCAGACCGACGACCTTGCCGTCCTCGCCGAGGATCTCGGCCGGCGACTCGAAGAAGTGCAGGAAGAGCTTGTGCGGGCGGCTCCCGACATCGCGGATCGCCCAGTTCTCCAGCGTCTTGGCGACCATGTCGGCCTGCTTGTTGCCGCGCCGCGTGGCGATCGAGCCGTCGTCGTAGTCGATGTCCTCGGGGTCGACGATGACCTCGATGGTGGGGGAGTGGTCGAGCTCGCGCAGCTCCATCGGGGAGAACTTCGCCTGCGCCGGGCCGCGGCGGCCGAAGACGTGGATCTCCAGGGCCTTGTTGGCCTTGAGACCCTCGTAGACGTTGGCCGGGATCTCCGTGGGCAGCAGCTCGTCCGCCGTCTTGGCCAGGACGCGGGCCACGTCGAGGGCGACGTTGCCGACTCCCAGGACCGCGACCTTCTCGGCCTCGAGGGGCCAGGTGCGCGGCACGTCCGGGTGGCCGTCGTACCAGGAGACGAAGTCCGCGGCGCCGTAGGAGCCGTCGAGCTCGATGCCGGGGATCGGCATGTCGCGGTCGGCCGTCGCGCCGGTCGAGAAGATCACCGCGTCGTAGAAGGCGCGCAGGTCGTCGAGGCTGATGTCGGTGGGGTAGTCGACGTTGCCGAAGAGGCGGACCTGCGGCTTGTCGAGGACCTGGTGCAGGGCGTTGACGATGCCCTTGATGCGGGGGTGGTCCGGGGCGACGCCGTAGCGGATCAGGCCGAACGGGGCCGGCATACGCTCGAAGAGGTCGATGGAGACACCCGGGTCGGCGGCCACATCGGACTTGAGCAGCGCGTCGGCGGCGTAGATCCCGGCGGGGCCGGCTCCGACAATGGCTACCCGCAGGGGGCGGGGCATGATCAGGTTCCCTTCGAGTGGCGACAGATCGACTCGGGGGAAGCCTAAACTAAGGCAAACCTTACCCGGTACGCGGGTCCGGTCTATGGACTCATAAGCATCATTTATGAGTGGAGTGGCGTCCGACTCGCCTCACGGCAGCGGCTGTTCGGCCCAGATGACCTTGCCCTTGGCGGTGTAGCGGGTGCCCCAGCGTTCGGTCAGCTGAGCCACGAGGAACAGACCGCGGCCGCCCTCGTCGGTCATCGCCGCGTACCGCAGGTGCGGTGAGGTGCTGCTGCTGTCGGCGACCTCGCAGATCAGGGTGCGGTCGCGCAGCAGCCGGACGCGCACCGGGGCGCTGCCGTAGCGGATCGCGTTGGTGACCAGTTCGCTCAGGATCAGTTCCGTCGTGAAGGACAGGTCCTCCAGATCCCAGCGCGCCAGCTGCCGCACCACGGCCGCCCGCACCTCGCCGACCGCGGCCGGGTCCACCGGCACGTCCCACTCGGCGACCCGGTCGGCGCCCAGCGCCCGGGTACGCGCGACGATCAGCGCGATGTCGTCGGCCGGGCGGGCCGGCAGCAGGGCGTCCAGGACGGCCTGGCAGGTCCCCTCCGGCGGACCGTCGAAGGCCCGCTCCAGGGCCGAGCGCAGCAGCTCCAGACCGGTGTCGATGTCCCGTTCCCGGTCCTCCACCAGCCCGTCGGTGTACAGCACCAGCGAGCTGCCCTCGGTCAGCTCCAGCTCGACCGTCTCGAACGGCAGCCCGCCCAGTCCGAGCGGGAGTCCGGCGGGCACCTCGAGGTACTCGACCCGGCCGTCGGGGTGCACCAGCGCCGGCGGCGGATGGCCGGCCCGGGCGATCGTGCAGCGCCGGGAGACCGGGTCGTAGATGGCGTACAGACAGGTCGCTCCGGAGACGGCCGCGTCGGTGCCGTCGTCCGCCTCGTCCTGGTCGATACGGGCCACCAGCTCGTCCAGCAGACCGAGGAGTTCCTCCGGAGCCAGATCCAGGGCGGAGAAGTTGTGCACCGCGGTGCGCAGCCGGCCCATGGTGGCCGCCGCGTGCAGCCCGTGGCCCACCACGTCACCGACGACCAGGGCGACCCGGGCCCCGGACAGGGGCAGCACGTCGAACCAGTCGCCGCCCACACCCGCCTGTGCCGGCAGATAGCGGTAGGCGATGTCCAGGGCGTTCTGTTCCGGCAGGGTGCGCGGCAGCAGACTGCGCTGGAGGGTGACCGCCATGCCGTGCTCGCGGGTGAACCGGCGCGCGTTGTCGATGGAGATCGCGGCCCGCGCCACCAGTTCCTCCGCGAGCACCACCTCGTCCGGATCGAACGGATCGGGCCGTTCCGAGCGCCAGAAACTGACCACGCCCAGGATCAGGGACCCCGCCCGCACGGGCACGGTGATCAGCGAGTGGATGCCGAACTCCACGACCTGCTCGGTCCGTTCGAGGTCCTGGGCGCGCCAGCCCGGCGCCTCGGCCAGACGGGCCTCCAGGACCGCCCGCGCCTCGCCGAGACTTCGGGCCTGCGGGGCGGAGTCCACGAACCGGATCCGCTCGCCCACCGCGTACAGCGGCGCGCCCTTGCGGATCGCGCTGACCGCCGTGCGGCGCAGCGTGCCCCGGGCCCCCGGCTCCTCGCCCTCCAGGACGGCGTCGAACAGATCCACCGACGCGAAGTCCGCGAACCTCGGCACGGCCAGCTCCGTCAGCTCCTCGGCGGTCCTGGTGACGTCCAGGCTGGTCCCGATGCCCACCCCGGCCGCGTACAGCATGTCCAGGCGCTCGCGGGCCGCCTCCGCACGGCCCGACAGGGCGCGCAGCTCCGTGGAGTCGCGCAGGGTGGCGACGCTGCCCGCCGGTCCGCCCGCCAGGTCGGTGGGCCGCTGGTTGATCGCCAGCAGCCGCTCCCCGACCAGGTGCACCTCGTCGGTGACCATCCGGCCCGAGGCCAGCAGTTCTGCGGTGTCCCGGTCGAGTCCCAGATCGAGGACCTGGCGCCGTTCGGCGTCCGGGGGCAGGTCGAGCAGGCGTTGCGCCTCGTCGTTGGCGAGCAGCAGATCGCCCTCGCCGCCGACGATGATCACGCCTTCCCGCACGGAGTGCAGGACGGCGTCGTGGTGCTCGTACATCCGGGTCATCTCGCGCGGGCCCAGGCCGTGGGTCTGGCGCAGCAGACGGCGGCTGACCAGTGCCGTGCTCGCCGTCGCCAGGGCCAGGGCGACCGCGGCGCTGCCGAGGACGAGCGGCAGCTGCCGGTCGGCGTTGCCGCCGACGTGCGCGGTGGTGATGCCGGACGACACCAGGCCGACCACCGTCCCGTCGGCCGTCTTCACCGGCACCACCGCCTGGACCAGCCGGCCGATGGTCCCGTTGACCTCCTCGACCACGATCCCGCCGTCCAGCGCCGGCTGGATGTTCCCGACGAACTTCTTGCCGATGCGGTCCGGTTTGGGATGCGTGTAGCGGATGCCGTCGGTGTTCATGACGACGAGGAAGTCCATGTCGGACGCCTTGCGGGCGGCCTCGGCCTTGGGCTGGAGCACGGCCGTCGGGTCGGGGGCGTTCAGCGCCTCGACGATGCCCGGCGAGTTGGCGAAGGTCTGCGCGACCGCGACGGAGCGGTTGCGGGCCTCCTGGGTGGTGTCGTGACGCACCTGGAGCAGCAGCGCCACCACGGCCGCCACGACCAGCAGCAGAACGATGACCACTTGGAGGACGAACACCTGCGCGGCGAGACTGCGCCCGCCCAGGGCGGACTCGGGCGTACGCCGGACCCGCGGGCCCCGGGGACGACGGGCCGGCCGGGCATCCGAGCGCCCCAGGAGTCGGACCATGTGCCATGTCTACACTGCCGGGCCGCGCGAGGCGAGAGTCGTCACGCACGGTCACGGGCCGTGTCCCGCTCGCTTGCCGTGCGTGACTTCGGCCGCCCGCCGGGTGGCCAGCAGCAGCGCGATGTCGTCCGCCCGGTCCGCCGCCTGCCGGGCCGTGGCGGTGAGCAGGTCGGCGACGTCCGCGAGGGAACGGCCCGAACGAGCCTCGGCCGTGGGCCCGGCGGTGCCGGTCTCGGCCGGAGGGCGCCCGGCCCCGGCCAGGGCCCGGCGCAGATCCGTGATGCCGTCGTCGATGTCGTGGCCGGGCCGCTCGACCAACCCGTCCGTGTAGAGGGCGAGGATCGCGCCCGGCTCCAGCCGCAGCTCCGTCACCGGGTAGTGGGCGCGCGGGTCCACCCCGAGCACCACGCCGCCGGGCAGTTCCACGACCTCGGTTCGTCCGTCGGGGTGGCGCAGCAGCGGCGGCAGATGCCCGGCGCGGACCGCCCGGGCCAGACCGGTGGCCGGGTCGAGCCGGACGTAGCAGCAGCTGGCGAACTGGCCGGGGTCCAGGTCGATGAGGAGGTGGTTCGTGCCGCCCATGACCTCCTCGGGCGGCCGGTCGCCCAGTGCGAACGCCCGCACCGCGCTGCGCAGCTGTCCCATGGTGGCCGCCGCCTGCACGCCGTGTCCCTGCACGTCCCCGATGACCAGGGCCAGCCCGTCCCCGGCCTCCACGACGTCGTACCAGTCGCCGCCCACGTCCATGCCCTCGGTGCCCGGCAGGTAGCGTCCCGCGGTCTCCACGCGCGCGTGCTGCGACAGCCGCCGGGGGAGCAGGGCCTGCTGGAGCCCTCGGGCGAGGGCGGCCTCGGTGTCGTAGCGCTGCGCCTTCTCCATCGCGTGGGCGATCAGCCCGGCGAGCGCGGTCAGCACCGTGCGTTCCTCGGAGCTGAAGCTGCGCGAGCGGTCGAAGCCGAGGATGCACGAGCCGACCGGGCGGCCCGAGGCGATCAGCGGGAGGAAGGCGCGCGCGCCCTCCGCCGCGTCGAGGTCGATGCCAGGATAGGCGTCCGCCAGCTGCTGCATCGAGTCGAAGAAGAGCGGCCGGCCCGTGGTGAGGGTCTCCACGCCGGGCAGCCGGGTGTCGAGCCCCACCCCTTCGAAGGGGGCCAGGAAGCCTTCGGGGAACCCGGACTCCCACGCCAGGTACAGGTGCCGCTCCTGGAGCAGGTAGATGGCGAGCCGACGGCCGCCGAACGCGGGCAGCAGCTCCTGCATCACCACCGCCGACACCTGGCGGGCGGTCACCGCCTCCGTCAGGGCGATGGCGAGGACGATGGGCCGGTAGAGCGAGGTGGCCGAGGCGGCGGAGCCGGGCGCCGGGGTGTCCGTCTGCGTGGGCTCGGGGGCCGTGTCGTCCGGCACGCGGTTCGCCGGGACCGCCTTGCAGGTGACCAGGTCCGCGCCCGGGTACAGGGACATGCTCAGCCAGTCGCCCTCGTACGGCCGCGGGACGAAGGAGGGGTCGGCCGGGACGGGAAGCCGCACATCGAAGTGCGCGGGCTGCGGCGACAGCAGGGCGCCGCGCAGATGCTCCTCGCACGTCGGCTGGTTCAGCCACGGCACGGCCTCCCACAGCGACCGGCCGACCAGCCGGTCCCGAGGCACGCCCAGGAGGTGCCCGGCGCGCGCGTTGGCGTAGACGACGAGCCCCAGCCGGTCGAGACAGAAGACCCCCTCCGGGAGGAGGTCGGCGGCTCCGTCGGCCAGGGCGCCCGGGCCCGGATCGAGGAGGACGCCGGCGATGGGGCGGGGCAGGGCGGAGGACGCGGCGGGGGGATCACCCGGTCGGGTGGCCACGCCCGTCGCATCCCACAGTTCGAGGAGCCGCAGGCCGCCCTCGGTGGTGCGCACCTGGAGCGGCAGCGGCGGCGGCCGGCCCCGGGCCGTCCGGTGCAGCAGGCCCGGCAGCCGGTGGGCGTCCGTCGGGTCGACGGCCCGGGCCAGGGCCTCCAGCGTGCCCGGGAACTCGTCCGGGGGCAGACCGAGCAGGGTGCGTGCCTGTTCGTCGAGCGTGACGACGTCGGTCGCCGGGTCCCAGGAGAACCGTCCGACGCGCCCCGGGGCCGGTCCGGCGGCCGGTGGCCGCACGCACAGCGGCTCCTCGTCCCAGGTGACGTCCCGGCCGTCCGCCCCCAGCCGCAGCAGGGCCGCTCCGAGGTCGTCCGCCACCGCCGTCAGCCGCTCCCGCTCCGCCTGCACCTCCGCCGCGCCGGCCGCCGCCGGGCGCAGCACGGCCAGCACCCCGAAGGACCGCCCGTCCGCGGCGATGGGCACGTAGAGCGAACCGAACTGGAAGGGCAGGCCCGCCGCGAGCTGCGCGTAGCGGCGCATCATCTCGGTGGCGTTGGCCAGCACCACCGGCACACCCGTCCGGTACACGTCGGCCACCGGGAACGGCCGGTCCATGTGCACCCGCCACCAGGGACGGAACAGCGGACCGGGCAGCCCAGCGAGGACCGCGAGGCGCAGCAGCCGGGACGTGGCCGAGCACAGGTACACGCCACCGGTGTGGCCGTCCGTCGCCCGCAGCGCGTCCGCCACGGCCCCGGTCAGCAGCGCGGGCGGTGGCCCGGACGGCTTCCGCTCGATTCCGGCGCTCCCAGTCATTCGGCCCTACCTCGTCCGTGCGCCGCCGCTTGGGCGACACAGCAAGAATGCGCCACACCTGGCCGGATGTGCATCTGCGCGACCCGGGGAGAACGGTTCCGGGCGGGGTGACCGGCACGCCATGCGCGAGATCCTGGTGAGCGCCTGCTCCTGGACGGACCGGGCACCGGGCTCCAGCGGCTGGTATCCGCGGGGCGGTCAGCCGGCGGTGGTGCGCAGGGTGCTCTTGGCCAGCTCGTACGCCGGGAGCATCGCTTCGTGTTCCGCGGTGTCCATGCCGCCCAGATGCAGGACGACGGGGCCCTCGGGCGTGGTGACGGCGAGCGCGTGCTCCTTCTTCGTCTCCTCGAGGAGTTCGCTCGTGGTGACGTACGCGACCTCGGTACCGGTGATGCCGCCCGCCTTCACCGTGCTGTAGCGCGCCCCGCCGGCCCCCTGCTCGGCGGCCACGAAGTCCTCCAGCACGGCACGCGCGTCGGTGTCGCCCGGCTCACCCGTCCACACCCGCAGGAACCCGATCTTCCCCGCGGGCTTGGCGTCGACCTCGCAGGCCATGGTGACCGGGCCCTGGCGCAGGAAGGCGTCGGCGAGGTCGGCCAGGTCGCCGGTCGCCTTCTCGGCGTCGACGGCCTTCGCCTTCCAGAACTCGGCTATGTCGAAGGTGACGGGCAGTTCGCAGGCGGACCCGGAGGCCCCGATGGACCCGCCGCGCCGCGCGACCTTCGCGGTACTCGTCGCCGACGCCCCCGAGGCGCCGTCCGGATCGGCCTCCTCGGCCGCGCATCCCGTCAGCAGTCCCGTCAACAGCGCCGCCAGCGTCAGCGCCTGCCCCACGTTCCCCATGGTCCCCGCCCCGAAGCGCACTTCTGTGTCTCCTCTCGGCGCCGGCGCGACACCGGCGGAGCACTGTAACCGAGGGGGTCGTGGCTCCCGCCACCGAGATGCGCCGCGGGGGCGGCGGCCGGGAATGTCCCGGCCCCACTCCCTGTCGTGGCGCGTGACCGACATGCACCGATCAGCAGGTGCGAGTCGGTGTGAGAGGAGCTCCCCATGGCCCGCGGTACGGCGCGCCCCGTCATCACCCTCAGGTCCACGGCCGGTACCGGTGTCACCTACGTGACGCGCAAGAACCGTCGCAACGACGCCGACCGGCTGGTCCTGCGCAAGTACGACTCCGTCGCCGGACGGCACGTCTCCTTCCGAGAGGCGCGATGAGGCCGGCGCCTGCCCGGCAGGGCTGAACGGCGCCGACCCGAGACAGCGGTGCGGCCGGGACCCGGAAAGGGACCCGGCCGCTCTGCCGCGCGGCCGTCGCGCGGACGAGTGACGTGCCGTCATATTCACGCTCCGCCGGGAATCCATACAGGCATGAGCAAGACCGCGCTGATCGTCATCGACATGATCAACACCTACGCCCACCCGGACGCCGACCTGCTCCTGCAGTCGGCCGGCAAGGTGGTCCCGGTGGCCGCCGGTCTCCTCGACCGGGCCCGCCGGGCCGGCGAACCCGTCGTCTACGTCAACGACAACTTCGGCCAGTGGCGCTCCCACCACGGCGAACTCCTCCACGAGGCCCTCCGCGGCCCGCACGCAGCACTCGTGGAGCCGCTGGTGCCCGACGCGGACTCGCTCTTCGTCGTCAAGGCACGGCACTCGGTCTTCTTCGAGACCCCGCTGTCCTACCTGCTCCAGCAGGAGGGCATCGACCACCTCGTCCTGTGCGGACAGGTCACCGAGCAGTGCGTCCTGTACTCGGCCCTCGACGCCCACATCCGCCACTTCGACGTGACCGTCCCCCGGGACGCCGTCGCCCACATCCACGCCGATCTCGCGGACGCGGCGCTGGTGATGATGGAGCGCAACATGGGGGCGCGGGTACGCGACAGCGGTGAGCTGTGGACCTGAACGGTTCCGCGCCGCAAGCGGTCTGACGGGCGGTCCGTACGGCGCGCCGCCGCAGCCGCGATCTCCGAGTTCCGGCCCGGGGGAGGCGGAGAGCCGGCGGGTGGCCGTCCCGCGCGGGCCGCGAGCCGCCGCTCCTTCCCTGCTCCCCGCTTCCTCCGCTTCCCCCGTCTGTTCCGTTTTTCGGTTTCCTCCGCTTCCTCCGCTCAGCAAGGGGCACCACACATGGCCGAGTTGACCCGCCGCAGACTCCTGGGCTCGACCGCGGGCGTACTGGGCGCCGCCGCGGCGCTCTCCCTCCTCCCGCCGAGCGTGCAGAAGGCCGTCGCGGCCGGACCGTCCCGCCGTGGCTCGCTGGCCGACGTCGAACACGTCGTCCTGCTGATGCAGGAGAACCGCTCCTTCGACCACTACTTCGGAACCCTGTCCGGCGTGCGCGGTTTCGCCGACCCCGAGGCGCTCACCCTCGACACCGGACGTTCCGTCTTCTACCAGCCCGACGACGAGAACCCCGCGGGCTATCTGCTGCCCTTCCACCTCGACACCCACGCCTCCAGCGCCCAGGCCATCCCGTCCACGAGCCACGCCTGGTCGGTGCAGCACGAGGCGTGGAACGGCGGCCGGATGGACCGCTGGATGTCGGCCCACCGCACGGCCGACGGCGCCAACGCGCCCTACGTCATGGGCTACCACACCCGCGAGGACATCCCGTTCCAGTTCGCCCTCGCCGAGACCTTCACCGTCTGCGACCACTACTTCTGCTCGGTCCTGGGCCCGACCTGGCCGAACCGCCTGATGTGGATGACCGGCACCATCGACCCCGACGGCGCCCGAGGCGGGCCCGTCGTCCGCAACTCCGCCCCGACGCCGTTCAGCTGGACGACCTACGCGGAACGGCTCCAGGCGGCCGGGGTCGACTGGAAGGTGTACCAGCAGGAGGACGACTACGGCTGCAACCTGCTGGAGCAGTTCGACACGTTCCGCAACGCGCGACCGGGCTCCGAGCTGTACGAGCGGGGCGTCCGGCCCCAGCCGGAGGGCACCTTCGAGGACGACGCCCGGGCCGACCGGCTGCCGACCGTGTCCTGGCTGGTGCCGCCGGGGCACCAGTCGGAGCACCCCGACCACCTGCCCGCGGCCGGCGCGGCCTTCGTCGCCTCGAAGCTCGAGGCCATCGCGGACAACCCCGAGGTCTGGCGCAAGACCGCGTTCATCCTCAACTACGACGAGAACGACGGCCTGTTCGACCATGTTCCCCCGCCGACCCCGCCCGTCGGCACGTCCGGCGAGTTCGTCGGCGGGCTGCCGATCGGGGGTGGCTTCAGGGTCCCCGCCATCGTCGTCTCGCCCTGGACCGTGGGCGGCTGGGTGGCCTCGGAGCCCTTCGACCACACCTCGACCCTGCGGTTCCTGGAGAGACTCACGGGGGTCGTGGAGCCCAACATCAGCGACTGGCGGCGCAGCGCCTTCGGGGACCTCACCTCCGCCTTCCGCTTCGCGTCCACGAGCCCGCTCGCGCCGGGGCTGCCCGACGACACGGCGGAGCAGCTGCTGAGGGCGAAGGAGGAGGTCGCCACCCTGCCCAGGCCCACCCTGCCGGGCGCCGAGCAGTCGTTCCCGGTCCAGGAGACGGGCCCCCGGCCGCAGCTCTGACCCGGACGCGCGCCCGTGTCAGCGGTAGACGACCGCGGCGGGCGGGTCTGCGCGCGTAGACAACGGGCTGTCCCGCGGAAGGAAGAAGAGGGCGCAGATGCGCAGCGGTTCCGGCTCCCGGTTCTCCGCCATGTGCACGCCCTGCGGACCCACCGGTTCGACGATGCATCCGCCGGTGGGCGTCACGCACTCGGATCCGTCCGCCAGGGTCCGGGTCAGGACGCCCGCCGTCACCACGGCGACGACCCGGCCCTCGTGGTAGTGCCAGGGCAGCGAGTGGCCCGGCGGGATCTCGTAGTCGGCGACCACGACCCTGGTGTTCTCCGGTGCGGCCAGGGCGAGCCGTTCGGTGAGCAGACCGTCGGCGAGCAGTGTCGGTGCGGGTTGCGCGGTGGGTCCGGCGGTGGGGCGGGCCTCGACGGGCGACGATCGGTTCACGCGGCCGTCGTCCGGGGCGGGCGGGGGCCGGGGTCGCCGGGGCCGGTCGGGCCCGCAGTGCGACGTAACCCGGCCGGGGTCATGTTCCGCTGGTCAGTGCGTTCCACAGCAGTGACGTTAACCCACTTGAGTCACGGATAAGTGACCGGGTGTCATCGAGCGCACCGCCGCCCGCCGCCCACGTGCCTCACTCGGATCTCCCCTGCCGCGCTCCCCGGCCGAGGAGCCGGTGGAAATGTGAGGTGGACGGCTTCTGCGGGAGTGATCCTCGCGGGCCTCCCGTGCGTCCTTCAGGGCGTGAATCGTATGAGACATCATGCGACGAGTGTTTGGGGGAGACCTTGAGCATCCTGCGTCCGGACGTGGAGCGGCCTCGCGAAAGCCGTTCCGGGGACGAGCCGCGCGCCGGCCGTGCCGGGGGTGGGCCGCGCGCCGGCCGTTCCGGGGACGAGCCGCGCGCCGGCCGTTCCGAAGGCGGGCCGCTCGGTGGTGCGCTCGTCCGTATCGCGGGCTTCGTCGGCCGGACACTGCGGGGCGAGTGGTACGGCATCGTCGTCGACCCCCTGCGGCAGTTGCGCCGGCGCGGGCCGGCCGCCCTGCTGCTGGCGTTCGTGGCCTGCGCGGGCGTGATCTTCTTCCACGCCATCGCCCAGCACCCCACGGGCGCGGCGGCGGTGCGGATCCTGGGTGGGGTCCAGGGCGACCTGCCGCTGTGGCTCGCCCTGCTGCGCACGCCGGTCTCCCTGTACGTCCCGGCCCTCGATCTGCCGGTGTGGGCCGGCATCACCCAGCTGTTCCTCGCCTTCGCCCTCGCCGAACTCGCCCTCGGCCGCCGCAGGACCCTGCTGATCGCCTACGCGGCCACCCTGGCCGGCACCCTCACCGTGCGGGTCATGATGGCGGTGGGGCCGGGATGGTGGGGCCTCGGACTGCCGCCCGAGGTCGGACAGGTGCTCGACACCGGCCCGTCCGCGGCGGTCGTAGGGCTGTTCACCTATCTCTCGGTCGTTCGCCACGCGCCCGTCGTGTTCCTCCTCACGGGCGGCTCGATGGTGCTCGAGTCGATCGCCAAGCCCAACCTCGCCGGCCGCGAACACCTCATCGCGGTGGCCGCCGCCGTCGTCCTCGGCCTGTTGCACGAGCGGGGCCGCCACCGACGGCAGACCGCCACGAACGCGCAGGACACGGCGTCCGCCTGAGATCTTGCTATGAATTCGTGGTGCGGTTGAACACTCCTGCGTCCGCTTGCGTATAGGGCCGGGGGATCTCATGCCCATGGCCGCCGACGACGACGCGTAGGAGCACTCCTTGGTACAGAACAGGCGCAGACGCCAGACGGGCGGGCGACGCGCGACTTTCGCGGCGCTGGCGCTCATCATCGGCGGCGGTGGGCTGATGGGGGTGAACGTCTATGCCTCGGCCACCGAAGACGGTTCCGACGGCAACTCGGGACAGGGCGGCAACAGCGCCGTCACCATCGACTGCCCGGACGTCGGCAGCAAGCTGACCGACGTCCCGGAGCAGGCCTCGCCCGAGGTCGCCCGCGAACTCGCCCTGCTGGACGAGCAGATCGCCGAGGCATACCGCCGGCTCCAGGAGTCGGCGGAATCGGTGCGCCAGGACGCGGACTTCGCCGACAACGCGGTCATGAACCCGTTGAAGGAGAAGCGCGGCGCGACGATCCAGCGCATCGCGGAGGCCATCGACCGGGCCGGTGACCGCCCCGAGGGCCTGGAGGACCTCGCGGCCTGCACCCTGCGCGCCAACGACGACCAGGCCGACGAAGGCGCCGACGGCAACGGCGACGAGAACCAGAACGGCGACCAGGTGGGCGGCGACCAGAACGGCGGCGGCGACCAGCAGGGCGACCAGGGTCAGCAGGGCAACGGCGGTCAGGCCGGAAACGGCCCCGTCGCCGCGGACTACGCCGACATCAACGCCGTCCAGCCGACGCGGCAGACCCCGGATCCCAGCTCCGGCCCCTCCCGCGGCACCTTCGCCACCAGCTGCGGGGTGAACGCGAACGGCGTGTTCAACTCCGACAACGTGATCGTCGCCCCGGGTGTCACCAACGGCGCCCACCACTTCCACGACTACGTCGGCAACCAGTCCAACGACGCCTTCGCCTCCGACGACGACCTGGCGAACGCCGACACGAGCTGTGCCGACCAGGGCGACAAGTCCACCTACTACTGGCCCGTGCTGCGCCTGCAGAACGGCAACCAGGAGCAGGACGCGCAGAAGCCCGGCGGTGGCATCGAGGGCAACGCCGGCGAGATCGTCACGCCCAAGGAGGTCACCCTGACCTTCGTCGGCAACCCGCGTGAGAAGGTCACCGCCATGCCCCGGCTGCTCCGGGTCATCACCGGCGACGCCAAGGCCTTCGTCAACGGCACGGCCAACGCCAACGCGTCCTGGAGCTGCACCGGCTTCGAGGACCGGCAGCTGAAGGACAAGTACCCGATCTGCCCCTCCGGCAGCGACGTGGTGCGCACCTTCCGTTTCCAGAGCTGCTGGGACGGCAGCAACATCGACAGCGCCAACCACCGCACCCACGTGGCCTTCGCGTCCGCCGACGGCACCTGCCCGAACGGCTTCAAGGCCGTTCCGCAGCTGGTGCAGCGCATCGTGTACGACGTCGACGCGCCGAGCCTCCAGGACGGCGGCAAGACGACTCCGCTGTTCGCGGTGGACTCCTTCCCGGAGCAGCTGCACAAGCCGGTGACCGACCACGGTGACTTCATCAACGTCTTCGACGAGGACCTGATGGGCGAGATGGTCGACTGCATCAACGACGGCCGCACCTGCGGCGCCGGCAACGGCGGCGGTGACAACGGCGGCGACAACGGTGGCGCCGACAACGGCGGCGGGTCCGACAACGGCGGCAATGGCGACAACGGCGGCGGTGCCGACAACGGCGGTTCCGGCGACGGCGGAAACGCCGACAACGGCAACGGCAACGCCGGCAACGGTTCCGGCGAGGGCACGCAGGAGCCGTCGCAGGCTCCCGAGCAGCCCGCGACCACCGAGCCCGCCGACACCGAGCCCGCCGCGGGCGGCAACGGTGCCGGTGGCGCCTCCGCGACCGCCGCCCCCCGCGTCTACACGAAGCCGTCGCCCAAGGCGGCCACCTCGGCGCCCGCCGCCTCGGGCGGTGAGATCGGCTCCCCGGCGACCGCCGCCCCCGCGGCCACGCCCGAGCAGTCGCAGACCCCGGCCGGCACGGGTGCCGACACCACCGTCCCGGGCGGGACCGAACCCCAGGCGGTCCAGGGCGGCCTTGCCGAGACCGGCGCCAATCTCTGGCCCGCGGCCGCCGGAGGGCTCCTGGTGATCGCCGGCTTCGGCGTTCTGTTCCGCAACGCACGCCGTAAGTACTGAGACGCCGTAAGTACTGAGACGCCGTAGGTACTGAGACGCCGTAAGCACTGAGACTCGGCACCGAGACTCAGCCACCGCACCGAGGGCCCGTCGGACTGCCGACGGGCCCTCGGCGCGACTCAGGGGTTCCCACCCCCCGTACGGGTGCTCACCACATGAGCCGTCGCCGCCGCGCCGGACCGCACGGTATACGTCGTTCGAAGCGCACGACGTTGGGAGACCCATGGAGCACACGACGTCCGGTGACTACTACGACCTCGGCACCCACGGCCGGTCCGTGACGACCTCGTCCGCCGAGGCCCAACTGTGGTTCGACCGCGGACTGGTCTGGTCGTACGCCTTTCACCACGAGGAAGCCGTCGCCTGTTTCGAGGCCGCGGTCCGTGCCGACCCCGACTGCGCCATGGCCCACTGGGGCATCGCCTACGCGCTCGGCCCCAACTACAACAAACCGTGGGAGTTCTTCGACGGCCAGGATCTCGCGCGGACCGTCGCCCGGACGCACGAAGCCGTCGAACTGGCCCACCGCAAGGCCGAGGCCGCCACCCCCGTCGAGCGGGCCCTGATCGGCGCGCTGCGGGCCCGCTATCCGCAGACCCGCCCCGCCGAGGACTGCTCGGTGTGGAACGAGCCCTACGCCGATGCCATGCGGGCCGTCCACGAACTGGCCCCCGACGACCTCGACGTCGCCGCCCTGTACGCCGACGCCCTGATGAACCTCACCCCCTGGCAGTTGTGGGACCTGCGCACCGGCCGGCCCGCCGAGGGCGCCCGGACACCGGAGGCGAAGGCGGTGCTGGACCGCGCACTGGCCGACGGGGCCGCGGCCGGACATCCGGGAGTCCTGCACTTCTACATCCACCTCATGGAGATGTCACCCACTCCCGAGGCCGCCCTCCGGGTAGCCGACCGGCTGCGCGGCCTGGTCCCCGACGCCGGTCACCTCCAGCACATGCCCTCGCACCTCGACGTGCTCTGCGGGGACTACCGGCGCGTCGTCACGGACAACACCGCCGCGATCACCGCCGACGAGAAGTACCGCACGCGCTCCGGCGCGATGAACTTCTACACGCTGTACCGCTCGCACAACTACCACTTCAAGATCTACGGGGCGATGTTCCTGGGCCGGTACCGGACCGCGCTGGAGACCGCGGAACGTCTGGAGGCCTCCATCCCGGAGGAGCTGCTGCGCGTGCAGAGCCCGCCCATGGCCGACTGGCTGGAGGCGTTCCGGGGCATGCGGTTCCATGTGCTGATCCGCTTCGGCCGCTGGCAGGACGTCCTCGACGTGCCGCCGCCGGCCGACCCGGTGCTGCACAGCGTGACCACCGCGATGCGCCACTACGCCCGCGGTGTGGCGCTCTCCGCCACCGGCCGGGTGCCCGAGGCCGAGGCCGAGCGCGTCCTGTTCCGCTCGGCGGCCGACCGGGTGCCGCAGACCCGGATGCTGTTCAACAACACCTGCCGGGACATCCTCGCGATCGCGTCCGCCATGCTCGACGGCGAACTGGAGTACCGCAAGGGCAACCACGACCTCGCCTTCGCCGCCCTGGAGCGGTCCGTCGACCTGGACGACCGCCTCCCCTACGACGAGCCCTGGGGCTGGATGCAGCCCACCCGGCACGCCTACGGCGCCCTGCTGCTGGAGCAGGGGCGGATCGAGGAGGCCGAGGCGGTCTACCGCGCCGACCTCGGACTGGACGACACACTGCCCCGCCCCTCCCAGCACCCCGGCAACGTGTGGTCCCTGCACGGCTACCACGAGTGCCTGGTCCGGCTGGGCAAGGAGGCCGAGGCGCGGATCGTGGCCCAGCAGCTGAAGTTCGCCACCGCCCTGGCCGACGTACCCGTCCGGGCGTCCTGCTTCTGCCGCCTCGACACCGACACGGACACCGGTACCGGGACCTCGGTCACATCCGGGTGCTGCGCCATGGACAATTGATCGAGATCGTCGGCGCGGTCGACGCAACTGAGGGGGCCTCGGAGCATGGCGGGCGCACGATGAACGAGACACGTGGGAAGAAATGGTCGCTGCCGCACATCGGCCCGGCGCAGCGGGACGCCGTAGCCCGCGCGCGGGGCTGGGCGCGGCTCGCCCTGCTGCTGGTCGCCGCCTGTGTCGCGGTGGTGATGGCGGGCGCGGGATCCGGCGGCTGGCTGGTCCTGTTCATCGGGTTCGTCCTCCTCGCGCTGGCGGGGGCGGGCGTCTGGTGGATGCTGGCGCACCGGGGCGGCGCCCGGCTGCTCGGCGGTCTGGTGGCCGTCACCGCGCCGGTGGGCGTCGTGGTGCTGTACGCCCTGTCCGGCCTGTGGCCGGTGGCGGTGGGCGCGCTCGCGCTGTGGGCGGGGGCCCTGGGCTCGGCGCGGGCCTCGCTGCGCAGCGTGCGCCGTCCCAAGGGCATGCACGGCCGGAAGACCCCGCCGCCGCGCCGGCCGGTCCTGATCATGAACGTGCGCTCGGGCGGCGGCAAGGTCGTCAAGCACGGCCTCGTCGAGCGCGCCGAGGCGCTCGGCGCCCGGGTGGTCGTGCTCGGCGCCGACGACATCTACACCGATCCGGAGGCAGAGGCCCGGCAGGCCGTCGCCGAGGGCGCGGACCTGCTCGGTGTCGCGGGCGGTGACGGCACCCAGGCACTGGTCGCGGCCGTCGCCGCCGAACACGACGTGCCCTTCCTGGTGATCGCCGCCGGCACCCGCAACCACTTCGCCATGGACCTCGGCCTCGACCGCACCGACCCCACACGCAGCCTCGACGCCCTCACCAACGGCGTCGAACTCCGTGTGGACCTCGGCGACGTCGGCGGGCGGGCCTTCGTCAACACCGTCTCCTTCGGGGCGTACGCGGAGATAGTGCAGAGCCCCGACTACCGCGACGCCAAGGCCGCCACCGCACTCGACCATCTGCCCGACCTGCTCCAGGGCGAGGCCGGCCCGACCCTGGACGTCCAGACGGACGACACCCATGTGCACGCGCCGCAGGCTCTGCTGGTCAGCAACAACGCCTACGCCCGCGCCGACCCGCTCGGCGGCGGGCGCCGGCCCCGGCTGGACGCCGGACTGCTGGGGGTGATCGGCGTCCGGGTGGAGGGCGCGGCCCAGGCCGCCGAACTCGCGCTGCTCGGCGAGCGCGCGGGCAGCATCACCTCGGTGACGTCCCGGCGCGTCGTCGTCGGGGCGGACCGCGAGCGTATCGCGGTGGCCGTCGACGGCGAGGCGCTCGAACTGGCCACCCCCGTCGTGTGCACGGTACGGCCCTCCGTGCTGCGGGTCCGGGTGCCCCGGCACCGCCCCGGCGCGGCCTACGCGCCCCCCACGGTCGACTGGCGGCGCATCGTCCGCCTCGCGCTCGGCCATACCGACTCTCGTACGATCAAGGAGGCCTACGATGTCTGACCGCCTGCCGAAGCTCCCGAGTTCGCATCTGGTCCGTGACCTCGCGACCATGGACCAGGCCCTGTACGAGACGGTCACGGTGACCAGAACACCCACCCTGGACAGCGCGCTGCGCCGGCTGTCCGCGGCCGCCGACCACTCCAAGCTGTCCTTCGGCGTCGCCGCCGGGCTCGCCCTGTGCGGCCGCCGCCCGCGCCGTGCCGCCGTGCTCGGGGTCGCGGCGATCGGGGTCGCCTCGGCCACCGCCAACCTGCTCGGCAAGAAGCTCGTACGCCGGCCGCGACCGCACCGCGCCGAGGACTCGCCGTTCCCGGGGCGGCACGTGCCGATGCCGCAGTCGGCGTCCTTCCCGTCCGGGCACACCGCCTCGGCCGTCGCCTTCGCGGCCGCGGTCGGCCCGACCCTGCCGCTCTCCGCGGTGCCGCTGGGCCTGCTCGCCTGCGCGGTCGGCTACTCGCGGGTCCACACCGGCGTGCACTACCCGGGCGACGTCGTGGCCGGAGCGCTGCTGGGCACGGGCTCGGCGGCGCTGGTCCTGGCGCTCACCGCCCGTAGCGGCGCCTGAGAGAGCCGGGAGGCCCGAGCCGGCCTACTCCCTGCCGCAGTGCAGGAAGAGGTGGGGTTCCGGCACGGCCTCGGGATGGTCGGGGGTGAACAGCACGTTCTCCTCGGCCAGCACGGTCAGGCCGGCCCCGGTGACCACGTCGACGAGGGCCTCGCCGGCGAAGCTGGTCACCCGCACGGGCTGCCCCATGAACACGGCGTCGACACCCGCCACGTCCAGCGGCACGGTGGCGAGCGCGAGGCTGCCTCCCGGCCGGAGCGCCCGAGTCAGCCGGCCGATCAGCTCGGACTGCTGCGGCCGGTCCAGCTGAAGCAGCGAGAAGTACACGCAGACCGCGTCCAACGAGCTTTCTTCCAAAGGAAGTTCACGTACGTCGAGGCACCGGAACTCCGCCTCGGGCACCTGCCGGGCGGCCAGCTCCACCATCACGGGGGAGACGTCGACGCCGAGCACGTGGTGGCCCGCCCGGGCGAGGGTCTCGGCCGTCGGGCGCCCCGTCCCGCTGCCCACGTCCAGCACCCGACCGCCCGGGGCGAGCCGCCCCAGCAGCCACTCCAGGGATCTGTGGTGCGCCTCCGAGTGCGCGAACGCCTTCTCGTACACGGGCCCCAGCGCGTCGAACACCCGCGCCGCACGCTGCCCGCCGTCCTCGCCGACCAAGCCGGTTCCCTTCGTGGTGGTGTGTGAGTCCCGCGCCGCCATGGTGCACCGGTCAGGGCCTCGCGTTCCGGGAAACGGCCTGAATCGTATTTTCCACTACCGTAAGTAACATGATCCAATCCTCTTGACGCGGGCCCTACTGGTGAGTAGCCAGGCCCCCGGGTAACCGTCGCTTCGTTCGGAGGACCCCCATGCCCTCGCTTGAGGACGCTCTGCAAGAGTCCCGCACCGCCTATGAGGAGCACGTACGCACCTGTCGTCAGTGCCATTTCGACATGTCGCCCTGCGCCGTCTCGAAACACCTCCTGCGGGCCTACAACAACGCCAGGCGGGCTCAGGCACGCCCGAACTCCGCGATGCGCTGAGGGCGGATCGGCTCACTTCGCCGACCCCGGCACGGTCACCGTCGGTTCCCGGGTCCGGTATCCGCCGGCCTCGTCCTCGAACGACACCCGCGGCCGGCCGGTCATCCGCAGGCCGTCCGGTGCGAAGAGCCGGCTGAGCAGGACGTCCGCCTCCAGGACGGCGACGGCGGCGCCCGGACAGCGGTGGGCGCCGTCGCCGAAGGCGAGCTCCGCCGGCCGTCCCCGCGATGCCCCGTTACGGCCACGTACGCGCCGGCGGACAGGCGACGGTGGGCACGCGGCGGCGGGACGCACACCGGCAGGCGCGCACCGGAGGGCGCACGCCCCCTTGCCCGGCGGGGCCTGCCGGACCTCAGGAGGGTCGGACGGCGCCGCGCAGGGCGCCCTCCCCGAACGGCAGGATCGCCTCCTCGCGGATGAACGTGCCCGGACCCGGGGCGTGGATCATCATGCCGTTGCCCGTGCACAGGCCGGTGTGGCTGAGGTCGTCGAAGAAGAAGACGAGGTCGCCGGGGCGCAGTTCGGCCAGGCTGATCCGGGTGAAGGCCTTCGCCTGGTCGATGGCGGAGCGCGGCAGCGTCACCCCGGCGGCCCGCCACGCGGCCTGCGTGAGGCTGGAACAGTCGTAGGACTCCGGTCCCGTCGCCCCCCACAGGCACGGTCGGCCGATCTGTGCCCGGGCGAAGGCGAGGGCCTTGTCCGCCTTCCCCAGGTATGCCGTCCCGGTGGTGCTGACCGTGACATCGGTGGGGGCGGCGGCCGGGGGGAGGGCCTCGGGGAGCGGGGCGGCGGGGGCCGCGAGACCGGCCGAGGCCGGATAACCGCTACCGGCGGTCAGTACGTCCGCCGCGGGGGCCTGGTGGCTCGGCATGGGCGCGGAGGGTGCGAGGCCGGCCGCCACGTAGCCGGAAGCCGGTACGGAGAGCGGAAGTTCGGACGTCGCGTAGCCCGACGGCGGTGTCGTGTAGGCGAGTTCCGGCGTCGGGTAGCCGGGCGCGGGTGCGGCCGGGGCGGCAACGCCGGCGGCCAGGAAGCCGGACTCCGGTGCGGGCAGGCCGAGTTCGGACATCGGATAGCCAGGCGGTGCCGCGGTGACGCCGATGTCCGAGGTCAGGTGGCCCGGTGTGGCTGCGGGGAAGGCGGTTTCGGGTGTCGTGAAGCCCGACGCCGGTGCGGCGAAGCCGAGTTCACCGGTCGGGAGAAACCCGTCCGCGCCGATCGGCGACGCCGGGCCGGGAGCGGTGACGGGTGGCCGTCCCGCCCACGCGGCGGTGATCTCCGCGCGGAACGCCTGCTGCTCCGCGGTGTCCCAGGGCTGCTGCACCGGCTGCGCCTCGGGCGGCTGCGTCCCGATCGTGGGCAGGACGGACGTGGCCTGGGAAGAGGCGGCCGGCGCGGACGCGGGCAGGGCGGGTGCGGGGGCGGCCGGCGCGGGCAGGGCCGGCGTGGGCTGGGCGAGAGCTCGCGTCAGCACCTCCCGGGCCGTGGCGAGCTTCCGCCCGATCTGCTCCTTGGTGTTCTTGAGCGAGGCCTGCCGGTCCGTGGGAGCGGAGGCGGGGGAGCCGGCCTGGGTGGGGACGGCGGGCAGCAGGGCCCTGGGCTCCTGGCGCGGCTCGGGTGCCGCGGGGAGGGCGGCGGCGGGCCGCGCGGTCAGTTCCGGGACGCGCCGGGTGGCCGCTTCCAACTCCCGTACGACGGAGCTGTCTGCGGGCCGCTCCGGGGGTCTTGCCGGGCGCGCGGCCCGGGCCGGAGGGGCGGGCCGGCGGTCGGCCGGCAGTACGGCGGGCGCGACCGGCCCGACCTTGCCGCGGGCCACGTCGAACCACTGCCTGGCCACCGCTTCGAGTGACGGATCCGTCGACCCGCGACCGCTGTTGGCGACGGACGTGACCCTCCCGCGGGTCCTGCTCGACTGGGCACGCGTGATGTTGTAGCTGCCCGTGTCGCTCTCGGCCCGGTCGTAGAGCGAGCTGACCCGCTCCTGGATCTCCGCCCGACTCGGCTCGTCGGTGTTGCCGCCTGGGGAGCGCGGGCTGCGATCCGTCGCCATGGAAGACGTACTCCTTCCGTCCTCCGCCTGCCGTTCGGCGGCGGAATCCGGGCGACCCTTGTTGCCAGGTGCCCCCAAGCCCCCTGCCCTGACGGGCAGTCGTACGGCCTGGGCGTCAACTTAGCCAACTTGTGTGGCTGGCGTGAAGATTGAAGCGCCAAATGTCCGATACGTATTCGTGACCTTCGTCTCTCGTGGCCGCCCGGAGGTTTGCTCGCTGTACGGACCGTCGCGGACCGGTCACGAACGGGGTTCGGCCGCCTCGGCCGCCTCGGCCTCCGGGCGCGGGCCGCGCCCCGCGTCGTCCTGGGCCAGCAGGGAGAGCAGGGCCGCCACGCTCAGTCCCGCCTCGGCGGGATGGCGCAGTACCTTGTCGGGCTCGACCCGGTAGGTGTTGCTCCGCCCTTCCCTCGTGTGGGACAGGTAGCCGTCCTGCTCCAGGTCCGCGATGATCTTCTGGACCGCCCGTTCGGTGAGCCGGCAGTGTGCGGCGAGATCCCGGATGCGGGCGCTGTGGTTGTCGGCGATGGCCGCCAGCACGCGGGCGTGGTTGGTGAGAAACGTCCATCCGTTGTGTGACTCGGGCACTCCATCCATGGGGCGATTGTACGGCTGGGCATTCACGTATTCAAAGGCCGGAACTTTGTTTCGTGTATCTGTTGACGTCTGACGGCCTGCGGGTGAATCTGGAGGTGACCAGTGGACTGACCGGGGAGGCGGTCATGTCGGAACCAGCTCGTGGTGCGCACACCGCAGGCGGCGAAGCCTGCATCGGCGCGGAGGTGAACGGTGCGCGTCCCGTTCGCCGGGCTCCCGCGCCCCGGATCGGTGTCCGTCCCGACGGCGACCGTGTCGTCGTGGCGGTACGGGGCGAACTCGACCTCGACTCGGCCGAGCAGCTGGCACACACCCTGCGTGCGGCGCTCGGTGCCGCGGTGGGCGGGGTGGACCTGGAACTCGGCGGGGTCGAGTTCTGTGACTGCTCCGCGCTGAACGTGCTGATCGGCCTGCACGAGCAGAGCCTGAAGCAGGGGAAGACGGTCGCCCTGCGTACGGTCGGCCCCGCGGTCGAGCGGCTGCTCACCCTCACCGGCACCAGGATGCTGTTCGACGCCCCCGACCCTCATGCCCCCGGCGGCGCGGGGGCCGGCGGCGGGGTCCGCGACGGGGCGGCGGGCCGTGGTGACGCGCAGGCCGCAGGCCGGGACGACAGGCTCCCGGAGGACAGCGCCCCGGGCGCCGAAGCCCTGGAGGATCTGCGCGTCGAGGTCGTCCAGCTGCGGCGCGCCATGCAGACCCGTCCGGTGATCGACCTGGCCCGCGGCATCCTCATGGCGTCCTTCGGGCTGAGCGTCGAGGAGGCCTGGCGTGTTCTGGTCCTGGCCTCCCAGAACACCAACACCAAGCTCTGTCACCTCGCCCGCGGCCTGGTCGCCGCCGTACTGGGCGAACCGCCCGCGGACGCCGTGCAGGAGCAGGTGGCCGCGGCGGTGTCCAAGATCAGGTCGGAGGCCGCCACGGCCTGACCGGACGACGCGACCGGGCGGGCCGACCATGTCTCCCGGGGTCTCCCGGCGTCTCCCGGGGTCTCCCGTGGTTTCCCGGGCGCGCCGGGCCCCACGGGGACCGGCGCGCCCCCCCGCCC
>NZ_JASTTJ010000030.1:0-107098 GCF_032248645.1 Streptomyces zaehneri | reverse complement strand
GGGCATACGGGGTCGGAGGACGGCTCGCGGCGGCCGAAGGGCCGCGCCGCGGGGCGCCAATGGGAGTTCGAGTACCTCTGCCACGCCAGTTGGACACACTTCCCCCCGTGGGGGTTGTACGCGTCCGAGAGGTCCCACAGCAGTCCGGATCCGCCCTGGCCCTCACGGCCGGTGTCCAGCGCCAACACCCGCCAGTACCCGGCCCGGAACGCCTCCCCGACCGTCCTGCCCTCCAACTGCGCATGTCCCCCTACCCGTAGCGCGGCGAACAGCAACACCCGCCGCTCCACCGGGATCGCCCCCAGGATCTGCCGCCCCATCATCGCCCCGGCGAACGAGGGCGCCGCGAGATGTGTCACGCTCCGGCTCCGGGTCAGCGCCTGCGGATGCGCGGCCCGCAGGGTGCGGTACACGGCGGTCGCGAAGTCGTCGTCGTACAGCCGCAGCACCACCCGTAGGTCCGGCCGCAGCGACCGCGCGTACAACGCGGCCTCGAGATTCGTCGTGTCGGAGCTGGTCACCGCGAGCAGCGCATGCGCGCGGTGGATCTTCGCGGCCTCCAGCACCCCCTCCTGCGTGACGTCCCCCAGTACCACCGGCACCCGTAACCGCCGCGCCACCGCGAGCCCCCGCGCCTCCGGTCCGGCCTCGACGCACACCACGGGGATGTTCAGCTCACGCAACCGGGTCAGCACCCGTGTGCCGATCTTCCCCAGCCCGAGCAGCACGACATGCCCGCCGAGACCCCGGGGCGGCCGGCGTAGGGTTCCCGCCCCGCGGAACGTCCCGAGCGCCTCCAGCACCGCGGCCAGCAGCACCGGCAGCAGCAGCAACCCCATCAGTCCGGAGAGGAGTTGAAGGACCTGACGTTCGGTGGTGGCCCCGACGGCCGGGTCGTTGATGGCGAACAGATCCAGCAGCGTCAGATACAGCGCGCCCAGCGGATGGATGCCGGTCACCAGCCACAGCGCCACCGCCAGCGCGAACACACACCCGACCAGCCCGGCCAGCGACCACCGCAGCCGCCGCGAGAACAGCGAGGCGAACGGCACCACGACCCCGACGCCTCGTCCGGCCGGCAACGCGGGCCCGGCGGAGTAGGCGACCTGCTCCAGGACGACGGACCCGCGCCGCCCGGACACGGCCGCCTCGCGTACGGCCGCCGCGTCGGGCAACAGCAGTGGCCCCTGCTCACCGCTGGCCTCGGAACCGTCCGCGAAGGCCGGGTCGCTGCCGATCGCGGAGAGCAGCGCGAGCGTGGGCAGGCCCGGTGGGTCGGACTCCCCGGGACCGGCCGGCGGCCGCTCCACGGCGCGCAGCAGCAGTCCGGCCGTCTGCACCACCTTGCTGGTGCCGACGACGGCGGTCGCGGCGAGCGCGGGGGCCGCGGTGTCGGCGTCGGAGAGCACGGTGGTCGAGGCGTCACCGGCGGAGGTGTCGTAGGCGTCCCCCGTCGCGCCCGCGCTCTCGGCGGCCAACGCGGCCGCCTGGTCGAGGAGTTCCTCGATGTGCTGGCCCAACCGCCGGTTGTAGAGCCGCAGGACGAGCCGCAATCGGGGGTTGAGCCGACGAGCGGTGAGGGCGGCCCGGATGTTGGTCTCGTCGTCGTCGTACACGAGCGCCAGCGCGGCGGCCCGCTCCACGCCCGCCTCGGCCAGCACCGCCTCGGTGGCCTCCACGGCCTCCAAGGTCCGCTGTCCGTTGGCGGGTTCGCTCGGGGCGGTGGGTGTGCCGTTGCCCGCCGCCCGGTTGACGGCCGCGCTCACCACCCGGTCGAGCAGCGCCGCCGACACGGCCCGCGCCCGCCCCACGACCGGCGGCCGTACCGTCCGCTCGGCGGGCGGCACGACGAGCGTGACCTGCTCCTCGTACACCCCCCGCAGTTCGGCGGCGAGCCGGTGCGCGAGACCGTCGTCACCGCACACCACCATGTGCGCGCCGGCGGTGCCCGGCGGCTGACCCTGATTCGGAACGCTCCCCACGAGGGAGAAGACTGCCTCACCGGGACGGGAGGTTCCACGGATGAGGTGAACACCCCGTACGTAACCCCCGTATGAAAGGGGAGGGAATGCGAGAAACAGGCATCAGGGAGAACACGGAAGCCGGAGGTGCGCGACCCGTGGCCATCACCAGAGCGGCCCCGCACGAGGAGGGCGCCCCCCGGGACCGACCGCAGGCACCTCCCGCACCTCCCGTACCTCCCGTGCGGCCCGACGAGCCCGGGCGGCTCACCTCGCCCCTGGTTCTGACCATGCTGCTGCTCCTGATGGTGCTGCTGCAGAGCCCCATCCGGCGCGCGCTGTCCGCCCCGGTGATGCAGAGCTGGACGACGGTGTTCGTGGCGGTGGTGGTGCAGGCGCTGCCGTTCCTGGTGCTGGGGGTGCTGCTGTCGGCGGCGATCGCGGTCTACGTACCGCCGTCCTTCTTCGCCCGCGCCCTGCCGTCCCGCCCCGGACTCGCGGTCCCGGTCGCCGGGTTCGCGGGCGCGCTGCTGCCCGGCTGCGAGTGCGCGTCGGTCCCCGTGGCCGGCGCCCTGGTCCGCCGGGGCGTGACCCCGGCCGCGGCGCTCGCCTTCCTGCTCTCCGCCCCGGCGATCAACCCGATCGTGCTGACGGCGACGGCCGTGGCCTTCCCCCGCAACCCCGAGATGGTGCTGGCCCGTTTCGTCGCCAGTCTGCTCGTCGCGTGCGCGATGGGCTGGCTGTGGCAACGGCTGGGCCGCACGGACTGGTTGCGGCTGCCGGCCCACGCGCCGCACGAGGGGGAGACCAAGGGGGCCGCTTTCTGGGACTCGGTCCGGCACGACGTGATGCACGCCGGCGGCTTCCTGGTCCTGGGCGCGATGGCGGCGGCGACCCTGAAGGCCGTCGCCCCGGAGAGCTGGCTGCGCACGGCCGCGGAGAACCCGGCGGTCGCCGTCCTGACGCTGGCCGTCCTCGCGGTGGTCCTGTCCATCTGCTCGGAGGCGGACGCGTTCGTCGCCGCGTCCCTGACCCAGTTCTCCCTCACGGCCCGGCTCGCCTTCCTGGTGGTCGGTCCGATGATCGACCTCAAGCTGTTCGCGATGCAGGCGGGCACCTTCGGCCGGGGCTTCGCGCTCCGCTTCGCCCCGGCGACCTTCGCGCTGGCCATCGCGTCGGCGGTCCTGACGGGATGGCTCCTGCTGTGAACCGACAGTCCCAGGCGGCCGTCCTCTTCCTCCTCGGCGCGGCCCTGCTGCACGCCGGCACCACCGACCTCTACCTCCGCTACGTGAAGGCGGGCCTGCGCCCGCTGCTGCTGGCGTCCGGCGCGATCCTGATCGTCACGGCGCTGGCGACGGCCTGGTACGAACACCGCAGGACGAAGACGACGAAGACGACGAAGACGACGAAGGCAACGAAGACGACGAAGACGACGGCGAAGCGCGAGCAGGAGCAAGGGCAGGAGCAGCAGGAGGCAGACGCGGAAGCCCCCGCCCGTCCCGAACATGCCCGTCCCGAACATGCCCGTCCCGAACATGCCCGCCCCGAACACGCCCGTCCCGAACACGCCGTCCCCGAGCATGCCCACCCCGAACCCCGGGTTTCCTGGCTCCTGATCCTCCCCCTCCTGGCGCTGATCCTGGTCGCCCCGCCGGCCCTGGGCTCGTACAGCGCCACCCGCACGGGCACGGCCCTCCAGGAGCCCCTCGCCTACCCGGCCCTGCCCGCCACGGACCCGCTGCCCCTGAGCGTCGTCGACTACGCGGGCCGAGCCGTATACGACCACGGCCGCACCCTCACCGGCCGCGAGGTCCGCCTGACCGGCTTCGTGGCCCTTGACCACGACGGCACGCCCTACCTGGTCCGCATGGCCCTCAACTGCTGCGCCGCCGACGCCCAGCCGGTCAAGGTCGGTCTGACCGGAGACATCCCCCCGGTCCTCCAGCCGGACACCTGGCTGGCCGTCACCGGCACCTACACCCCTCGCACCACCCACGACCCGGTCAACAACGGCCCCATCCCCTTCATCAGCGTCACCACCGCCACCCCGACCCCGACCCCGCGGGACCCCTACGACGAGTCGTGGAACAACTGAGGGCGCAACTCTTCGCGATACGGCGCGGTTAAGGCTCCCTCAACCCCTGGTGGCCGGGCGGTTAGCGCCTCATGATGGGGCCATGACGGCGGCCTCGCGTGCCTTGACACGACTGGCGACCTGGCCCGACCTCGCGGAGGTCCGGCCCAGCTGCGGCACCGGTCGGGCGTTGCGCTCGGGCGGGGTCGAGATCGCGCACTTCCACTCCGACCGGAGTGTCGACCTGCATCTGACCGGCAAGGCGATCCACCGGTTCGAGAGGGACCTGAGGCACTCCAGCGCGATCCGGCTGCTGCCCGGCTCGCCCTGGGTGACCGTCCACCTGGAGTGCGAGACGGACATCGACCTGCTCATGACGCTCGTCAGCGCCGCTCTCCAGGCCCACCAGCGGCACCCGGACGTGGACCCCACCGTCCTTCCGCGCTGCAACGAGCACCGGGACTTGGCGCTCACCCGCGACAGCGCCGGCGGTATCTAGACCTCCGAGGCCTCCTTCACCCGGTGTCGTTCGGAGGGTGGAGTCCGCCCTGGTGAGCAGGCGATTCACGGTCGCGGAGAGGCTCCCGGTGCTTCCTGCCGGTTGGCAGGTGCCCGCCCCGACCGTCGGTTGGCAGGTGCCCGCGCCGACCGTCCGCCGCCCGGCGCCGCCTGCCCCTACGTCTCGGCAATCCGTCCCGGCCGTCTGGATAGCTGACGATCCGTCAGTTATGGTCGCCCTGACGTGCTGAAGCCATCACCCATACCGACGCCATCACTCGTACTGACGCCGATACCGACGCCGATACAGATACCGATACGGAAGGGGCGAGCGCCATGGAGACCGAACCTGATCGTCCGAGCCGTCCTCCCCGGAGCCCGCGGCCGCCGGGCGTTCCCCGCTGGGTGGCGATGTTCTACGACCCGGCCTCGACGTCCTGGCGGCCGGGCGCCGAATCCCCCGACCGCACCCCCGTGTTGTACGCGATCGGCGAGATGACGCAGGTCAAACGGGCCCGGGGCGACGAGGTCGCCGTCGCCCTGTGGGGGCCGAAGGACGGCGAGTGGCAGCGCTTCGACCCGTCGTCGGCCGCGGTCGGACCGGAGGCCGCGCCCCCGTCGCCGGGCGACGGCGCCGTGCGGCCCGGCCACGCCAAGCTCGCGGAACGCATGGAGGACCGTCGGCACCAGGTCCTCATGGCGGGCCTGAGCAAGGCGGGCCTCTACGATCTCGCGCCGGACGACGTGACGGCCGTCCGGACCCTGGTCGACCAGGTGGACGAGGCCACGCTGCGCAGGCTCGCCCACTGGATGGCCCTGGCCGGCGGGGCGGTTGACTGAGGGGGCCGGAGGGCAGGCACGTCGTATGACGGTCTCAGTGAACCGCGAACTCTGTTACGGCTCCCGCGAGTGCGCATTCCGCGTGCCCTCCGTCTTCACCACGGCGGACGACGGCTTCGGAGCCGTCGTCCCGGGACGCGAGGACACGGGCGACGACCCGCGGGTGCGGGACGCGGCCGAGCGCTGCCCGTCGCAGGCCATCAGTCTCTGAGGGCGCCCCGGGGCGGGTAACTCCAGCGGAAGGACTCCAGCGCCCGGGTACGCGCCTCCACCACCGCCATGCGCGCCTCCCGTTCGGCGGGGTCGACATGCGCGGACTGGCCCGTCACCTGGCCGTCCCACTTCCGGTAGAGCAGCCCGGTCCGCGCCGAGAACCAGCCGCGGCTCACCGAGTTGAGCGCCAGCAGGACGCCGGTGTCCTCGGACGCCGGCAGGGCCATCCAGCCGCCGAGCGCGGTCAGCAGGTCCCGCCGTACGAAGAGACTCGCGGGGTGCACCGGCGCGCGGAAGTCGTTCGCCTTCCAGTGGTCGAGCACGGTCCCCCGCTCGATCGGCCCCTCGGCGGGATCGCCGGGGAAGCCGACCGTGGAGCCGTCCGGCAGGAGGTCCAGGGCGCTCGAGGTCGCCCAGCCGAGGCCCGGATCGCGTTCGAGGGCGGCCAGATCGCGGGCGAGGGTGCCGGGCGCGAGCCGGTCGTCGGCGTCCAGGACCTTCACGTACTCGCCCTCTGCGTGCGCGAGCGCGATCGTGCGGGCGACTCCGGGTCCGCCCGGCCGCCCCTGACGGAAGGTCACCCGGGTGTCGTCGGGCACGCGGCACGCGACCTCGTCCGTCGCGCCGTCCTCCTGGATCACCCAGTGCCAGTCCCAGCCGGCGGGTAACTCCTGGGTGCGCAGCGACTCGTAGGCCTCGGGCAGATACCGGGCCGAAGGGGCGTGCACGGCGGTGACTATGACGATGCGTCGGCTCACGAGCACACTTCCGGGCAAAGTGCCGGGAGGTCGAGGCGCCCTGAGCGCTCGCGCCCCCCGTTGTCACGGACCGCGCTCACCTTGCTGGGTATCGGCACGTCGCCAGCCTACGACTCCCGGTCCACGGAACTCGCCGAGGGTGCACCGGGGTGCGCCGAGGGGGCATGGAGAGGACGCCGAGGGGACACCGAGGGGGCTCACCGGGACGGGCTCGGCGGGAAAGGGCCGGGAAAGGGCCGGGAAAGGGCGGGACCGGCCGGGAGAAGGGCAGGAAAAGGCCCGGTCGCTGGCGACGGGGGATGCACCAGCGACCGGGCTATGGCCAAGGCTAACAAGGCAGCCGGGTCGGCGGGAGCCGACTTCTCAGCTGCTCTGCCGTTGTGATCGGGATCACTCTCCCGGTCAGTCCTCGCACGGGGGCTCGTAGGAGAGCCGGGGCAGGTATTCGTGCCACTTGTCGGCCGTCAGCACGCCTCGCGTGGTCGCGCAGATCCGCCTGATCGCCTCGTCGACGTCCAGATTCCACAGCCTTACGGTGTCGGCGCCGCTGGAGACGCCGAGCATGTGGCTGTTGGGGCTGAAGGACAGGAAGTTGCCGGTCTTGGCGTTGGGGCTCATCGACTGTCCGATGGGGGAGGCCCCGGTCGGGTCGGTCACGTTCCACAGGCGGACCGTGTTGTCGTTGCCGCCGCTGGCGAGGGTGTCGCCGTCCTGGCTGAAGGTCAGCGACGCCACCGCCTCGGTGTGGCCGGTGAGGGGCGGGCCCCGCCGGGACGCCCGCGCCGGGTCGGTCACGTCCCACAGCCGTACCGTGTCGTCGTCGCTGCCGCTGGCCAGCGTGTGGCCGTCCGGGCTGTAGGCGAGCGCGTTGACCGGGCCGACGTGCCCGGTGAGCGGCTTGCCGGCGGGGGTGGCGTGCCGGGGGTCGGTCACGTTCCACAGCCGTACCGTGTGGTCCGCGCTGCCGCTGGCGAGGGTGCGTCCGTCCGGGCTGAACACGAGAGTGTTGACGAACCCCTTGTGCCCGGTGAGGGGGGAGCCGAGCGCGGTGGCGTGGGCCGGGTCGCCGACGTCCCACAGCTGGATGGTGCGGTCGTCGTAGGCGGTCGCCAGCGTGCGGCCGTCCGGCGCGAAGGCCAGCGCGTCGGGGCCCAGGAACCGGGTGCGCAGCTCGACGGGCGGCCCCGCGGAGACGGGCCGGGCCGGGTCGGTGACGTCCCACAGGTACACCGCCCGGTTGGCCGTCAGCACCGCGAGCGTACGGCCGTCGGGGGAGAACGCGAGTGTGCGCTCGCCGCCGTCGGCGGCCATGAAGGGCGCGCCCAGCGTGACGGGCCGGTCGGGCTCCGCCACGTTCCACAGCCGGAGCCTGCCGTCGCGGGCGGCCGTGGCCAGTACCCGTCCGTCCGGCCGGAAGGCGCCGCTGCGGCCGATCATGTCCGAGGTCGGGACCGACCAGAGCCTGACCTTGCCGTCGCCGTTGCCGGTGGCGAGGGTCCGGCCGTCGGGGCTGAAGCCGATGGCGTACATCTCACCGCTGCCCCCCGCGAGCGGCTCGCCGACCTGCGAGGGGTACGCCGGGTCGCTCACGTTCCACAGGGTGGCCGTGCTGTCCGCACTGCCGGCGGCCAGCATGGTCCCGGCGGGGTTGAACGCGACCGACCACACGGGACCGGTGTGCCCGGTGAGCGGTGGGCCGAGCTGGGTCGCCCGGCCCGGGTCGGTCACGTTCCACAGCCGGATCGTGTCGTCCGTGCTGCCGCTGGCGAGGGTGGCCCCGTCGGGGCTGAAGTCCAGCGAGTGCACGGTGTCGGTGTGACCCGTCAGGACCCTGTCGATCCGCTTCGGCCGACGCGGGTCGGCCGTGTCCCACAGCCGGATCGTGTTGTCGTCACCGCCGGCCGCGAGAGTACGGCCGTCCGGGCTGAACGCCACGGAGCGCACGGCGGCCGTGTGGCCGGTCAGCGCGCCGAGCGCCGTCGGCCGGCCCGGTGCGGTCATGTCCCACAGCCGTACGGTGTGGTCCTCGCCCGCCGAGGCCAGTGTCCGCCCGTCCGGGCTGAAGGCGAGCAGGTAGATCGTGCCGGTGTGGCCGGTCAGGGGCTTCCCGAGCGGGCGTGGGTGCGCGGGATCCCGGACGTCCCACAGCCGGACGGTGCCGTCGTCGCCCGCGCTGGCGAGGGTACGGCCGTCCGGGCTGAACACCGCGCTGCTCACCCAGCTCCGGTGGCCGGTGAGGGGCTTGCCCAGGGACTTGGGGCGGGACCGGTCGCCGACGTCCCAGAGCCGGACGGTCCGGTCGTAGCTGGCGGTGGCCAGGACCTTGCCGTCCGGTCTGAACGAGGTGAGGTAGACGGCGCCGGTGTGGCCGAGGAGCGGCGTGGCCAGCGGCGCGTTCACGATCGAGATCAGACGGTTGTTGGTGCCCGCGTCGTCCGGCCGCAGGTCGTGCGCCACCAGGTCGAGCTGCGCGGACAGCGACGGATCCGTGTACTGGACGCGGTCGGCCTCCGCGACCACCTGCTCGAACACGGCGTCGTTGCGCTGCTGCCAGGCGACCACGGCCGCGCCGACGGCGAGGATCGCCAGCACCACCAACGCCGACACCGCGCCCCGGCTGATCCACACGATGCGCCTGCGCAGCCTGACCGACGCGGCCAGGAACTCCACCGCGCTGCGGGTCAGGAAGGTGTCGCCGGCGGATTTCGCCCAGCTGCGGGCCTGCTCCAGCCGGGAGCCCCGGTAGAGCAGCGCCGCGTCACGGTTCGAGCTGTCCCAGGCCCGGCCGTCCTCCTCCAGCCGCTGACGCAGCAGATGGTCGCTGCGGTCCTCGTCGATCCAGTCGCGCAGCCGCGGCCAGGCGTGCAGGAGCGCCTCGTGGGTGATCTCGACGGTCTCGGCGTCGAGGGTCACGAGCCGGGCGCGCACCAGGGCCTCGAGCGACTCCTCCGTCTTGCCGGGGTCGGCCGACTCCTCCGCCAGCTGCCGACGGGTGCCCCGGCGCCGGGTGGCCTGGGTGTCCTCGCCGAGCCGGACCAGCCGCATCAGGAGCAGCCGGGCAGCCGTACGCGCCGCCGGGTCGAGCCCGGACCAGGCCCGCTCGGCGGTCGCCGCCACCGCGCCCTGGATCCCGCCCGCCGCGCGGTAGCCGGCCAGCGTCAGCCGTCCCGCCTTCCGGCGCTGCCAGGTGGCGAGCAGGGCGTGCGAGAGAAGGGGGAGCGCGCCCGCGTGCGCTCCACGCGGGCCGTCGACGGTCACCTCACGGATGATCAGCTCCGCCAGTCCGGGTTCGAGCTCCAGCCCCACGGCCCTGGCCGGCCCGGTCACCGCCTCGCGCAGCTCCGAAGTGGACAACGGCCCCAGCACCATGTGCCGGTGCTGGAGCGCGTCGGAGAGCTCGGGGTGGCTGAGGCACTCCTCGTAGAAGTCGGCGCGGACACCGAGGACGACGAGGGCGGGGGGCGGTAACGGCCTGCCCGCCGTGCCGGGGTCGGGGTCGGCGGGGGTGCAGGCGTCGTGCAGGAGCCGGATGAAGAGGCGCCGGTCCGCCTCGTCGGTACAGAGGGTGAAGGCCTCCTCGAACTGGTCGACGATGATGACGGGAAGGGCGGGGAGGGCGGCGAGGGCGGAAGAGGCGGAGGACACGGAGGACGCGGAGGGGGCGAAAGGAGCGGAGGGGCCGGTCGCTTCGGAAGAGGCGGGAGCTTCGGAGGAGGCGGGAGCTTCGGAGGAGGCGGGAGCTTCGGAGGAGGCCGAGGCTTCGGAAGAGGCGGGAGCTTCGGCGGAGGCGGCCGCGTCTCGTCGCGCCCAGGCGGTGACGGCCTCCCGTACGGCCCGCGCGAAGCCGGGGGTGCCGGGTTTTTCGCCGGCGGCTGTCGCTGTGGTTGTGGCTGTGGTTGTGGTTGTGGCTGTGGTCCTGGCCGAGCCAGAGCCGGACCGGGAGCCAGAACCAGACCGGGAGCCAGAGGTAGAGGCGGAGGCGGAGTCAGAGGCAGAGGTCGATGTGGTGAAAGGGGCGAGCTCGGGGATACGGCTGGTCAGCTCGGCGAGCGGATCGGCGCCCGGCACCAGTTGGAGGACCCGCGGGGAGCCGGAGCCGCCGGCCTTCGCCGCCCGGCCGCCGCGGTTCCGGTCGGCCGCCGCACCGTTCTGGAGGGCGGGCACGAGACCGGCGCTGAGCAGCGAGGACTTGCCCGCGCCGGAGGCGCCGACCAGCATGACCAGGCCGCCCGTCCGTTCCGCCGCGCGAAGCTGGACGACGAGGGCGTCCGTGCTCCGCTCCCGGCCGAAGAACCAACGGGCGTCCTGCTCGCGGTACGAGGCGAGCCCGCGGTAGGGGCACACCCCGCCGGGGACACCCTGAGTCTCGGTCGCCGGCCGCTCGCCCGCCTCCTCCGTCACCGGGGCGACGGGGGCATCGCCGACGACGGGATCGGCCACCGCCCGCTCCCACAGCCGCTGCCACTGGCCGAGGTCGTACAGCCCGGTGGACACCGGTGCCGGCCGCGCGCGCCGCGCCTCGGGTATCAGGACGTGCAGTACGGCGGCGAGGGCGGCGAACTGGGCGGGTACGTTCCTGGCCCGTCGCCAGTCGCTGATCCGCTGGGTGGACACCCTTACGGGCCGTCCCCGCTCGTCGACCCGCTGGAGTCGGGCGACCGTCTCGGACACGCGCTTGAGCGGAGGGTTGCCGGCCTCCTTGTACAGCAGCGCGAGTCGTTCCGCGAAGGCTGTGCGTGCGCCCGAGTCGGAACTCAAGGCCTCCACCCCTAACTTCCCCCGCACCTGCAATCCGGACCGGAAAAACCACTTTATATGGCTGACCTGCGGTTAAGTGGCTGACCGGACATCGGATCCTCCTCGGTTCGGGCCTCACCTGGCAGGATCCGGATGCAGAAGCGCATGAACCGGGCGTGACGCGGGCGACCGCGCGCCCGGCGCGCGAACCGCGCCGTCATGGCGTGGTCGACTCCGCCCGCACCGTTCGTCACCGGTCCGCACGAGGGGAGGGACCGGTGGCCAACGGTGCGGCGTGTGACGATCCTCGGGTTTCGACGGAGATGACGGTGACCGCCCCCAGCCCTGGCCCCGCGCCCGGCCCCGCGCCAGGAGGCGGGTCTCCTGCCGCGGAAGGCGGAGGCTCCCCGCTACGGCTCGGTGCCGCGGAAGACGGGCGGGGTCCCGCTACCGCTCGGTGCCGCGGAAGATGGCGGGGTCCCGCTACCGCTCGGTCGGGCCCGGCTCGGTCGGGCCCGGCTTGGTCGAGCCCGGCTGGGTCGTCGGGATCCGGTGGGTGAAGAACAGGGCGAGGAGAGCGGCGAGCGCGAGGACGGCGAGGGCGGCGCGCAGGCCGTCGAGTCGCGCCTCCGCGTTCGCGTCGAGCGCGGCGTCGGTCACGGCCGCGCTCGCGTCGGCGTCCTGGAGGACGGTCTTGAGCTGGGCGTCCGACAGGAAGGGCACCCCGCTCTGGAGCTGGACGGCCGCCTCGCTCTTGACCCGATCCGGGACCGCCGGGCTCTGTTCGACGCTGGTCAGGAACGAGGTGGTGAGCGTGGCGATCATGATCGAACCGGCGAGTGCCGTACCGATGGAGGCGCCGAGGTTGGTGACGGAGTTCTGGACGCCGCCGACCTCCGCGCTCTGCTCGTCCGGCACCGCGGAGACGGTGACCGAGCCGAGCTGGGAGGCCAGCGCGCCCATGCCGAGACCGATCAGCAGCAGCGGGATCGTGACGATCTCCGCGCCCGCGTCCGCGTCGAGCGCGGCCATCAGGATCACCGCCCCCGCGCACATCGCGAGGATCCCGTACCGCACGACCCTGCGCGGTGAGACGTCCGGGAGGAGCCGCGGGATCAGGATCGCGGCGGCCAGCAGGGTCAGCGAGAGCGGCAGGATGCGCGCGCCGGTCTTGAGCGCCGACAGGCCGAGCGCGACCGACAGATAGAGCGGTACGACGAAGAAGACGCCCATCTGTACGAGGTACTGGAAGAAGAACATCGTCAGGCCGCCGGTGAGCTGCTTGTTCTCCAGCAGGGCCGGCTGCACGAGCGGCTCCCTGCCCCGGCCGACGAGCCGGCTCTCCCAGCGGAGGAACACCCAGATCAGGAACAGGCCCGCGAGCATCAGCCAGACGACCGGCGAGACTCCCAGCCAGGAGGGTGCGTCGGGTTTCGGCCGGAACCAGCCCCACTCGGACGAGCGCAGGACGCCGAACACGAAGATCCCGAGCCCCAGGGCGGAGAGCACGGCCCCGGCGAGGTCGATGCGCGGCCGCCGGTCGGGCACCGCGTCGGCGGCCCGCCGGGCCAGCACCAGGATGCCGAGCACGAGGATCACCTCCCCGGCGAACACCCAGCGCCAGGAGAAGTAGGTGGTGGCCACGCCTCCGATGAGCGGCCCGAGCGCGATGGCGACCGCCCCGGCGGCGGCGACGAGTCCGTAGGCGGCGGGGCGGCGTTCCACCGTGAAGTTGCCGGCGACGAGCGCCACGATCGCGGGCAGGATCAGCGCCGCCCCGATCCCCTCCAGGAGCGACCATCCGACCATCAGCACCGGCAGGTTCGGGGCGAGAGCCGTGGTCAGCGACCCGCATCCGTAGATGACGCAGCCGATCATGAAGGCCCGCTTGCGGCCGATCAGCGCGCCGACCTTGCCGCCGGGGATCATGAGCATCGCCATCACGAGGGTGTACGCCGTGATCGCGCCCTGGATGCCGGTCACGGTCGAGTCCACGTCCTCGGCCACCGTGGCGATCGACACGTTCATGACGGAGCTGTCGAGCGCCATCAGGAACTGCCCCGCCGCGAGCGTCAGCAGGACGATCCGCGCCGTCTTCGAACTGCCGTGCGTATCCGCTGTGGGGGGCATGGTCGCATTCTCGCCACGCTCCCGCGGAACGCGTCGGCGACCCGCGGGCGGGGTCAGCCGGGTGGCGGCTCGCCGGGCTCCCGAGGAACGCGTCGGCGACCCGCGGGCGGGGTCAGCCGGGTGGCGGCTCGCCGGGCTCCCGCAGAACGCATCGGCGACCCGCCAATGGAGTCAGCCGGGTGGCGGCTCGCCGGGCTCGCCGCGACCCGGCCGCCCAGGCGTCAGCGTTCCCGCGGGGCCGTGATGACTTCTTCGGTGATGCGCGGGGTACGGCACTGCCCCTCGGAGCCGGTGGCGTGGCCGGGGCCTGTGGCGTGGCCGGGGCCGGGAGATCACCCGAGGCGGGTGAAGTCCGCGGAGCGGATCCCTGGTGCCCTGGAAGCGGACACACCGGCGATACGGCAGGCGTCCGGGCACGCGGACCGGCCGACGCCGACCGCGCTCCCGTCGATCGAGGCGCGGGCACGCGGACCGCTCATGACCGGCCGAAGGGAGCCCGCACCCCCGCAACCACGCCATGGCCATGACCTTCGCCGACGCCCCGGGCGTCCGGCGAGACCACCCCACGGAGCCGCAGCCATGACCGACAACCAACTGGACGGACACGACGTGCGGCACCGCGCCCCGCAGGAACGGGCCGCGCTCGGCAAGGCCGCGCGGGCGACCGCGCCCCGCTCCAGCCACGCCGAGTTCGCGCCCGGACCGAAGCGGCCGGACCCGCTGAAGATCATCGAGAGGCAGTCGGCGACCCGGCTGCCCGGCCTCGTGCCGATCCGCTACAGCAGGATGTCCGAGTCCCCGTTCCGGTTCTACCGGGGGGCCGCCGCCATCATGGCGTCCGACCTCGCGAACACCCCGACGACGGGGCTGCGCACCCAACTGTGCGGTGACGCACACATGTTGAACTTCCGGCTGCTGGCCTCACCCGAGCGGCGCCTCATGTTCGACATCAACGACTTCGACGAGACGCTGCCGGGTCCCTGGGAGTGGGACGTCAAGCGCCTGGCCTCGAGCCTCGTCATCGCGGGCCGGGCGAACGGCTTCAGCACCAAGCAGCGGGCCTCGATCGTACGGGCCACCGTGCGGTCGTACCGGGAGAGCATGCGGTCCTTCGCCGGACTCGGCAACCTGGCCGTCTGGTACGCCCAGTTCGATGTCAACTGGGTACGGGACAAGTTCGGGGCGGACCTGTCCGCGCGGGGCCGCGAGCGGTGGGCGCAGGCCGTGACCAAGGCGCTCTCGCACGACACCCTCCAGGTCTTCGACAAGCTCACCCACGTCGTCGACGGCAGGCGCCTCATCGCGCCGGACCCCCCGCTCATCACCCGTCTCGACGACCTGCTTCCCGGTGAAGGCCGAGGCGGCGACGTGGAGAAGGGCATCCGCCGGCTGATCGAGCGCTACGGCCAGTCCGTCCAGTCGGACCGGCGGTACCTGCTGGAGCAGTACCGGGTGGCCGACATGGCCCGCAAGGTCGTCGGCGTGGGCAGCGTGGGCACCCGCTGCTGGATCGTGCTGCTGCTCGGCAGGGACGACGAGGATCCGCTGTTCCTCCAGGCCAAGGAGGCCGACGAGTCGGTGCTGGCGCCCTTCGCCGGGGCGAGCACGTACCGGACGCAGGGCGAGCGGGTGGTCGCCGGACAGCGGCTGATGCAGGCCACCAGCGACATCTTCCTGGGCTGGGAGCGCGTCGAGGGCATCGACGGCCGGCGACGGGACTTCTACGTACGGCAGTTGCGGGACTGGAAGTGGGTCGCCGTGGCCGAGGACATGGTGCCCCGCGGCATGCGCACCTTCGGCGCGCTGTGCGGCGCGACGCTCGCCCGTGCCCACGCGAGGTCCGGCGACCGGATCGCCATCGCCGCCTATCTGGGCGGCGGCGACAGCTTCGACCGGGCGCTGGTGACCTTCGCCGAGCAGTACGCCGACCAGAACGAGCGCGACCACGAGGCACTCGTCACCGCCGTCAAGGAGGGGCGACTGCCGGCCCAGGAGGCCGCCTGAAGGCGGGCGGTCCCGGCGGGTGCGGAGGCGGCTCACAGCGGCACCCGCACCCGCCGGGACATCGACACGGCCGGCGGAGGAACGGCGACCTCCACCCCGAGCCGGAAGGCGGGCTCTCGGCGGGGGTCACCCGCCGTACCAGGTCCGCCCAGGTGGCCTGGAGGCGTGCGACGGGGGCCCCGCACGCGACGTGCAGGTAGTCCGTCGTCTCGAAGTTCGTGAAGGCGAGCAGGGCGTGCGCGAGCATGTCGTGGTCCCCGTCGACTCCGGCTTCTTCGAGAAGGGCCGAGACGTGACGGTGGAAGGCGCGGCCGGTGCCGGAGGCGTGGCGGCGCTCGTGGATCACCTGACGCCCCAGCGCGGCGCCCAGGTCCGTCTCGGCCGCGATGCGCTCGATCAGCGCACAGCCGAACGCCACCAGCCGCTCCCTGGCAGGGGCACCAGGTCCGAGCGGCGGGGCACCGCGGACGTACGCCTCCCGGAACTCGGCCTCCGCCTCGCCTAGGAGGGCGAGCAGGAGCGCGTCGCGGTCGCCGAACCGGCGGAACAGCGTGCCCTTTCCCACCCCGGCCGCCTCCGCGACCGCCTGCATCGTCACGTGCTCGGCCCCTCGCTCGGCCACCAGCCGGGCGGCCGCCTCCAGCAGCCGGGCACGATTGCGGGCGGCATCGGCCCGCTCGGCGGGGACGTGGTCCGGAGCCTCCATCAGGTGCCCCCACAGGGCCGGTACGCCGTGTGGGTCGTGTCTTCGTCGGTGGGTGTCACCCGCTGAGCCGCCGCGACGCCGGCGGAACGACAGGCCCGGGTCCGAGGTCCCGGAGCGGGCCGTCGTCATGGACCCGCGTCTTCCTGGGGCGTGGGGGAGTAGGTTGGGGGAGCGAGGATCCTTCGTACACCGGCGTTCAGGCCGGTCTCGTCCTCCTGGTTCGACCACACCGGGTGCTCCGCGCTCGAGGCAGGTTCCGCCTTATGGCAGCCGAAGCCGCTCACCGGTCCGATCGTGCCTCGGCCGCGCCGAGGGTGTCGTCGTACCCGGCGGTCGCCCGGCAGGTCGCCGACGCGCTCCGCTGGTTCTTCGCCTGTGACGACACCGGAAGCTCTCCGCCGAGGCGCGAGGACGACGGCTCGCGCGGGCACCCGTTCATGGACGGCGGAAGCCGCTGAAGGCCGCCCCCGCGGCCCTGCGTCCCCCGGGCAGGGGCTCCCCCGGGCAGGGGCAACGCTTCCCCTGGCCGCGCTCTCTCCGGAGGGATCCATCCCCGCCAGGGCAAAAAGGGGCTGGCGATTCACGCCCACCGGCCACCGCCCACTGATCCGACCGCCGAAGGCGGCCGACAGGAGCAGATATGACCACCGCGCTGCAGCCCCCGCTTCCGTCCCAGCCCCTCCTCCGCCTGAGCCTGGCGCCCCGCGGCACCATGCCACGGCCCATCGACGGCGCATGGTGGCCCCGTTCCTACGACCTGCTCTCCGAACTCCCCCGTCTCCTGGGCGGACTGCCGCCCGAATGGGGCCAGATCACCAGCGTCACCGTCAGCGGGTCGAAGTGGTCCGCGACGCCCGGCCGGACCCTCGTCTGCAACCAGGTCGTACGACTGCGCAGAACCGTGACGACATCCGCCCCGGACACCGTCGTCCTGCTCGCGCCCGGCCAAGGGCGCTGGGACCTGCTGGTCGTCCCTCCGGACACCACCGAGCGGGCCGCACAGTCGTCCATGGCAGCCGCGGCAGACGTTCACTCCTGACAGACCGGTCGACGGGCCGGCGGACGGACCGGTCGGCGGACGGACCAGTCGGCGGACCGGCCGGCGAAGTCCGTTCGCCTTGTCACCGGCGATCGGGCCGCACGTCCACGAGTCCCGGACGGCACCGCGGCGATGCGGACGCATGGACGCATGGACGCATGGACGTACGGACGCATGGACGCATGGACGCGGTCAGTCCGCCGCCGCGGCCTCCGTCGGTGGGCGGGAGACCGGCAGAAGACGTGAGCGGCTCACCGTGAAGCCCACCGCGGCGCCACCGCCGGGCCGCGTACCCGCCGACACGGATCCGCCGTGGGACCCCGCGACGTCGTGGACGATGGCGAGGCCGAGTCCGGAGCCGGGCAGGCCGCGAGCGCTGTCGGCCCGGTAGAAGCGGTCGAACACGCGCCGCGTGTCGTCGGCGGCGATGCCGGGCCCCCGGTCATGGACGGTGACCGCTCCCCGGCGGATGTGCACCTCGATGGGCTCGTCGCCGTCGGCGTCGAACTTGGCCGCGTTCTCCAGCAGATTGCCCACCGCGCGTTCGAGGCCCTGGGGGCGGCCGCGGACCACGGAGTCGTCGGCGTCGACATGGACCAGGCGTCCGGTGCGCCGGTACACGCGTCGCGCCGCCCGCCGCGCCACCTCGGCCAGGTCCACGGATTCCTCGGCCTCCTCGCGACCGCCCGCCAGGGCCAGTTCGACGAGTTCGTCGACGAGGTGACCGAGTTCGCGCGTCTCGTGCTGGACGTCGTCGAGGAGCCGGTCGCGGGAGTCGGGGGACAGCTCGGCGGCGCGATGCAGCACGGTGGCGTTGGCCAGCAGGCTGGTCAGCGGAGTCCGTAGCTCGTGGGCGGCGTCGTGCACCAGCCGTTCCTGGGCCTCGCGGGCGGCGACCATGCGGCCGAGCATCCTGCTGAAGGACGCGGAAAGCCGCCCGACCTCGTCACGTCCGCCCACCGGTTCCGCGGCGTCGTGAGCGACCCGGCCGTCCGTGCTGACCTCCTCGGCGACTTCGGCCAGCCGGGCCAGCCGTCGGGTGACGCGTCCGGCGAGCAGCCGGCCCGCGGCCGCCGCCACGAGCATCACCGCCAGACTGACCGCCGCGATCTGCCGCGCCATGCCGGCCAGCACCTGGCGGGTCTGGTCGACCTGGACGGCCACCTGCAGGGCGCCGCGGCTTTCGCCGAGTGCGGTCGTCAGCAGGCGGTAGCTGTGACCGCCCGCGTCGATCTCGGTGATGTCCGACTGTCCGGCCTCGCCGGAGGCGGCGAGGGCGCGCGCGGCGTCGGACACCGGCAGCTTCGCCAGGGGGCCGCTCAGGCGGATGGGCGTCCCGTCCCGGCCCACGGCCTGCAGGACCGGCTGCGGTGCCGCTTCACCCCCGGGGGCGGGCAGGTCCAGCCCGGGAAAGGGGGCAGGGGTCCGACTGCCGGGATCCTGGCCGCCGGGGCTTTGGCCGACGGGATCCTGGCCGTCGGGACTCTGACCGCCGGGGCTTTGGCCGACGGGATCCTGGCCGTCGGGACTCTGACCGCCGGAGCTTTGGCCGACGGGATCCTGGCCGTCGGGACTCTGACCGCCGGAGCTTTGGCCGACAGAGTCCTGACTGCCGGGGTTCTGGCTGACCCGGTCGGCCGGAGTCTGTTCCTGGCGCTTCTCCATGCCACGGGTCAGGGCCACGGTGGTCGACCGCAACGTCCGGTCGACCTCCGCGAACACGCTGTCGGAGGCGGCGAGGTAGCTCAGCGCACCGACCGTCACCGCCACCACGGCACCGACGGCGGCGAAGGCGAGCGCGAACCGCGAGCGCAGGCTCACGGCCGCCGCGCCGCGTAACCCACGCCGCGTACCGTGCGGATCAGGTCGGGTGCCCCGGCATCGGTGAGCTTGCGCCGCAGATAGCCGATGTATCCGGCGAGGTTCTTCGCGTCCACACCGGCGTCGGGACCCCAGACGCTCCGGTAGATCGACGCATGGTCCAGGACGAGCCCCTCGTCGCGCACCAGCAGCTCCAGCAGGTCGAACTCGGTTCTGGTCAGGCGGAGTTCCGCCGCCCCCCACCAGACGCGACGCGTACCGGGGGAGATGCGCAGTGACGCCATCCGCAGCACGTCACGGGAGCGCGCGCCCTCCGCGCCCTCGTCGCCCTCCCTCTCCCTGGTCCTGTCGGCCGGCGAGGTGGGCGAGGTGGGCGAGAGGGGCGAGGTGGGCGATGCCGTCAGCACGGCCCGGCGCAGGAGCGCCCTCAGCCGCGCGAGCAGTTCGGGCACCTCGAAGGGTTTGGGCAGGTAGTCGTCGGCGCCGGCGTCCAGACCGTGCGCCAGGTCGGGGATCCCGGCGCGTGCGGTGAGCATCAGCACGGGGGTGCGGTCACCGTCGGCGCGCAGCACACGGCACACGGCCACACCGTCGATGTGCGGCATCATCACATCGAGGACGAGCGCGCTGAAGGACTCCCTGCGGGACAGGACCAGGGCTTCCACGCCGTCACCGGCGGTGACGACGTCGTACCCCTCCAGCTCCAGTGTCCGCTCGACGGCTTCGCGGACGGCACGATCGTCATCGGCGACGAGGACGCGTTCCGGCATGCGGGCATGCTCGCACAGCGTTCTGTGAGCTCCTTCTCATCCAATTCCGGACTGGCTCCGGCCGTGCTCTGAGACCCCTCTCCCACGATGGAGGACCCCACCGTCCTCAGGCCACAGGAGTCCCATGTCCTCCCACACACGCCCCGTTCTGCGCCGGCCCGTGGTGCTCGCCGCGTGCCTCAGCGTCGCCCTCGGTACCGTCGGCTATCTCGCGTTCGACCCGGGGTCCGCCTCCGCGACGGTCGCCAAGCAGGCGGTCCCGGCCTCCGCGGCCCGCACCGGAGCCGGTGGCGCCAACACCGCCGAGGTCGTGAAGGCCGCCGACGCCTTCCTCGCGACGCTGTCCGACGAACAGAAGGACGCCGTCCTCTACGACTTCGACGACGAGGCGAAGAAGACCGGCTGGTCGAACTTCCCGACGCCCGTCGTCGAGCGCAACGGCCTGAAGCTGGGCGACCTCACCGACGCGCAGGACGCGGCGGCCATGAAGGTCATGGAGGCGGCGCTCAGCAAGCAGGGTTACGAGGAACTCGTCGAGATCCGCAAGGCGGACGACTACCTCGCGTCGCTGTCGGACGGCGAGGACACCGGTGACAGCGCGTCGGCCTCCCCCACCGCCACCCGCACGCCTCCCTCCGGAGCCCCGACCGACGGCGCCACCGGCGGCCCCGGCGGGCCCGGCGGCGGCGGAGGCGGCGCCAACTTCGGCTCGGAGTGGTACTACCTCTCCTTCTTCGGACAGCCCAGCAAATCCGGCGAGTTCACCGTCCAGTACGGCGGTCACCACGCGGCTTACAACATCACCTACGCCGGCAACAACGTGACCATGTCACCCACCCTGACCGCGGTCGAGCCGGAGGAGTTCATCCTCGACGACAAGGCCTACGCCCCGCTCGCGGACAAGAGGGCCGCCACCATCGGCGCCGTCCAGTCGCTCACCGCCGGCGAACTGGCCGCCGCCGAGATCGACGGCAGCTTCGACGACCTCTACCTCGGTCCGGGCAACGACGGCCCCTTCCCGACCGCACCCGAGGGCGTCCTCGTCAGCAGCCTCACCAAGAAGCAGCAGGCGAAGGTCACCGCGATGCTGCGCACCTGGGTCGACGACCTGGACGAGAAGGCCGCGGCACGGCTCCTGGCCAAGTACGTCGCCGAGTACGACGAGACGTACATCGGCTGGAGCGGCGGAACCACCATCGACAACGACCAGACGTACGTCCGTCTCGACGGGCCGTCCGCCTGGATCGAGTTCTCCAACCAGCCCGGTGCCTCGACCGACGAGATCCACCAGCACACGATCTTCCGGGACGAGACCTCCGACTACGGCTGGGAGTGACGTCCGTGCGCCGTCTCGTCTCCGCCCTGCTGCTCTCGGCGTTCCTGCTGGTCGGCGGCCTCGCGTCGCCGGCCGCCGCCCACCCGATGAGCACCTCGGCCGTTCTGCTCGACATCCGTGACGACCGGGTCGAGGGCGAGGTGCAGCTGCCCATCGACCGCCTGGCGATCGCCGTAGACCGCGATCTCACCGGCACCAGCGTGCTCGGCGAGGACCGGTCCTTCCTCAAGCGCTACACGGCGCAGCACATCAGCGCCGTCGGCGAGGACGGCAGCCCCTGGACCGTGGGGCTCGGCACGGCGTCGGTGCGGACGATCGACGGGACGGCGCACCTCGTCTACCCGCTCACCATCCGCCCGCCGGACGGACAGGTCACCGACTTCCGTCTGCGCTACGACGTCATCGTCGAGGAACTCCTCACCCACAAGGTCATCGCCACCGTCCGGTACGACTTCGACCGCGGCATCCTCAAGGCGGACGACGCCGAGACCCTCGGCGTCCTCGACTGGGACACCAAGAGCCTGCGGGTCCCGGCCGACGAGGGTTCCTGGCTGAAGGGCTTCGTCACCACGGCGGGGCTCGGCATCGAGCATGTCGGTGAGGGCGCGGACCACCTGCTGTTCCTGCTGATGCTGCTCGTCCCCGCCCCGCTGGTGGCCGTCGGCGGCCGATGGCGCACCGGGGCCACCAGGGTCGCAGGGGCTGACGGAGTCGCCGAGGCCACCGGGGCTGCCGCAGTCACATCGCCGCGCCGCAGTCTCGTACGCGTCGTGCACGTCGTGTCGGCGTTCGCCCTGGGCCACTCGCTCACCCTCGCCCTGGCCGCCTCGGGAGTGATCCACGTCCCGTCACGACCGGTCGAGACGCTCATCGCCCTCTCCATCGCCGTCTCGGCGGTCCACGCGATTCGGCCGCTGGTGGCGCGCGGCGAGGTGCTCATCGCCGCGGGTTTCGGGCTCGTCCACGGCCTCGCCTTCGCCTCGCTCATCGGCGACCTCGGCCTGGACCGCGGGTCGCTCGTGACCACGCTGCTGGGCTTCAACCTGGGCATCGAACTGACCCAGTTGCTCGTCGTCGTCCTGATCATGCCGTCCCTGATCGTGCTGTCCCGCACGACCGTCTACCCGGCGTTCCGCATCGGAGTGGCCGCCATCGGGCTCGTGTTCTCGGTGTCCTGGATGCTCGAACGCGCGACGCTGACCGCCGGCGACCCGTTCGAGGGCGCTCAGACATGGCTGGTCGGGCACCCTCTGCTCGTCGCCGGCGCGGTCGCGACCCTCGCCGTCGCGGCTCGCGTCCGATGCGGGGTGCCCTGGGCGGCGACCGGAAAGTAGGCCCTGCCCGCGCGTTGCGTCGAAAGGCTCCGACGGCCATTCGAAGATCAGGGCCGGGCCCGGCTCGCCGCCACTCTCCACGTCAGTTCGCCATCTCAGTTCGTCATGTCAGTTCGTCATGTCAGTTCGTCATGTCAGTTCGCCGCGTCACTTTCAGAGGCACCCTTCGACCCGCCCTTGGAGGTGGCGGCATCCCAGATCCCCGCCGCCACGCTCTGCGCGAACTCCGTCGGCGAGGGCTCGTTCGGCAGCTGCGCGGGCACCGTCGTGCCCTTCTTGCTGCCTGCCCGGTCGGCGAACAGCGCGACCGTCAGGGCGAGTCGGCCGTCGTACCCGGTGGTCCACACGGTCCGCCGGGTGATCCCGCCGCCCGCTCCGGCGATGGCGAAACCCTTCGCTTCCGTGGAGCCTGCGGCGGCATCGGCATCGGCATCGGCATCGGCATCGGCATCGACGGCGACGGCGACGGGCGTCGGCCCGGCCCCGGATCGCGCGCCCGCCACCAACGCCTCCTTCTCGTCCAGGACCTGCCGCACGTCCGGACCCGCCCGGTAGACGGTGCGGCCCTCCCGTGTGATGCGCGCGACGGTGTACGGGCTGGTGTACCTGCCGTCCGCGGCCACCGTCGCGTACGCCGATGCCAGGTCCAGCGGGGTCGGCGCCGGCATCTTCAGCAGCTTGCCCAGCGGCTCGCCCGCGTGCTCCACCTCGCTGAACGGATCCAGTGCCGTCCCCGCCTCCACCGCCCCGCTCACCGCGTCGTTGAACGACTGCCGCGCGTAGTCCGAGCCCCCGTACAGCACCCGCACCGCTCCGTCGCCGGGCACCATGCCCACTACGGCGGTGTGCACCCGCACGCCCTTCCTGCCCCCCGGATGCCTCTGCACCAGTTGGGTGGCGCTGTCCTGCAGCGCCAGATCGAAGGTGGTCGTCACGCTGTAGCCGCCGCTCGCGAGCCGGTCCTCGGTGATGCCGAGCCGGTCGGCGGCCTCCTTCGCGGCGACGTCGATCAGGTACTGCCGCTGCCCCTCGGTCTCGCCCGGCGGATAGAACCGGAACGCCGGGAAACGCGCCGCGGCCCGCTGCTTCGCCGTGATGCTCCCGCTCGCGGCCATCGCGTCGAGCACCCACTCCCAGCGGTTCTCCAGCTTCGCCGTCACCTTCGGATCGGAGCCCGCCTTCTCGTAGTACGAGGGGATGTTGAGGATGGACGCCAGCGCGGCACCCTGCGCGACCGTCAGGCTCTTCGCGTCCACGCCGAAGTAGTTGCGCGCGGCGGACTGGATCCCGGCGGCACCCCGCCCGAAGTACACGGTGTCGAGATAGCCCTCGAGGATCTCGTCCTTGGTGCGGGTGCGGTCCAGCTTGATCGCGATGAGCGCCTCACGCGCCTTGCGGGCCAGCGAGTGTTCCGGGCTCAGCAGCGCGTTCTTCACGTACTGCTGGGTGATGGTGGAGCCGCCCTGCGGGTCGCCGCCCGTCAGCGTCGCCAGCGCGGCCCGCGTGATGGCCTTCGGCGAGATCCCGCTGTCCGTCCGGAAGGAACGGTTCTCCGCGGCGATCACCGCCTCCTGCACATGCCGGGGGACCGCGGACAGCGGGATGTCCTGCCGGTCGACCGGTCCGCGCCGGCCCAGATAGGCGCCGTCCGCGTCGAGGAACACGGTGCTCTGGGTGACGGTCTCCGGGTGTGGCTTCGGAATGGACGTCAGGTGGTACGCCACGACGGCCGCCGCGCACAGCGTCGCGAGCAGCGTGAGGAAGGCGTAGAACAGCCGGCGAAGCCGCCGGCCCCGGTTGCGCCGGAGCCGGATCCGCAGCGGCGCGCGCTCACGGTGCCGGCGCCCCGACAGCATCCCCTTCCTCGGCCGCCGTGCCGTGCGCGCCGGTCGCGGCAGCCCGTCCACCCCGCTCCTGTCCCCGTTCCCGTCGCCGGTCCCGGTCCCGTGCCCGTCGCCGGTCCCGTTCCAGTGCCCGTCCCGGGTCCCGTTCCCGTGCCCGTCCCGGGTCCCGGTCTCGTGCCCGTCCTCGCCCCGGGTCCTGTCCTCGCCCCGGGTCCCGTCCCCGTCCCCGTCCCTCTTCCCCTTCGTCCTCCCGCTCCCGATCACGTTCATATCCGCCACCACTCACGGTCCGACCGTGCGGCGACCCTGCCCGAGGCGTCGTACACGGTGACGATCCGCTCGTCCCCTCCCAAGGAGAAAAGCGCCTCCACGTTCTTCCCCGGCAGTGGCGTGCTCACGTACCACATGCCCCACCCCGGACTGCCCGCGAGGACGAGGACCTTCGCGGTGGTCCTGCCGCCGTCGCCGGTTCTCACCTCGACGCGGCCCGGCTCGCCGCTCAGACCGTGGAAGAGACCCGACAGGAAGAACCCGCCGTTCACGCTGTCCATCCGCAGGGAGACGCCCGGTTCGCCGAGTGGGTGGTCGCTGTCGTCCCCACGGAGGTTCACGGGCACCGACCAGTGCCCACCGTCGGCGGTCAGCCAGATCCGTACCCCCGCCCCGACGGTCACCCGCTCACCCGGCGCCACGACCCGGATCGGGCTCGTGGCCTGACGGCTGCCGTCCCCCGGCCGGGCTCCGGACGTCCCGTCCTGCGCACCGCCGCCCCCGAGACGGTCGGCGGCGAGGAGGGCGACGGGTGTGAGCAGTGCCGCGCACGCGACCGAGGCCACGGCAAGGCGACGCCGTCGCCGGGTGCGGCCCCCCGCCTGGATGTCGGAAAGAGGCACCTCGGACGGGACGACGCTCCGGGCGGCGCTACGGGTGAACACCTCGCGCAGCTGACCGGGGTCGCTGCCGGCCTCCTTCAGACCGTGTCTGGCATGGGCGCGTACCGCCCCCACCGAGCAGCCCAGCAGCTGGGCGATCTCCGCGTCCGCCAGCCCCTCCCAGACCCGCAGCACCACAACGGCCCGTCGGCGCGCGGCCCGTCGTCCGCGCAGCCGACGCAGGTGGTTGCGCACCAGGCAGCGCCGCACATGGAAATCCACGTCGTTGCGCGGAACGCGTCGCCACCGCGCGCACATCCGCACCAGCGTTCTCCTCGCCAGTTCCTCCGCGGCACCGGGATCGTCGGTGAGCAGCCGAGCGGTCACGACCAGCCGGGACCAGTGCGTCCGGGCGTACGTGGCGAAGTCGTGGCCGGCGGCGGCGACCACCACGGGGCGGGCGGGGCGGGCGGGGCGGACGGGGAGTACGTCGGGGGTCGGTGGCACGTGGGCGGTCCTTCGGCTCGGGAACTCGGTCGTGGCCGGACGCATGAGGCCGTCCGTCCTGGTCGGGCAACCGTTCGGTCGTACAAGTAGGTTGAGCAGGCAGTGAGCCGACGCCGTCAGGGGAGAGGGAGCCTGGAGTCCGTGTACGCCGTCTTCCCGGTGGGGTTGCGATTCGCCGGCTGCGACCTACGCGACCTACGCGACCTGTACGCACGACGGAGGTGGCGAGGTTGCAAGGAAAGGGCAGAGATTCCGGTGGGGGCATGACCGAGGACGAGTTCGACGCTTTCTACGCGACCGCGTTCCCCCGGCTGACCGGACAGCTCTACGCCTTCACCGGAGACCACGGCGAGGCCCAGGACGTCGTACAGGAAGCGTTCGTACGGGCCTGGGACCGGCGACAGCACTTCCTGTCGGACAGCGCTCCCGAGGCGTGGATCCGCACGGTGGCCATGCGGTTGGCGGTGAGCCGCTGGCGGCGCGCGAGGCGCTGGCTGGAACTCGTGCGGCGTACTCCGCCACCCGAATCCACCCCGGGCCCGGGCCCCGAGCGCACCGCGCTCGTGGCCGCCCTGCGCGAACTGCCCCAGGCCCAGCGGATGGCGATCGTACTGCACCATTTGTGTGACCTGAGTGTGGAGCAGGTAGCCTCCGAGACCGGCGCGCCCGTGGGGACGGTCAAGGCGAGGCTGTTCCGGGGGCGGGCAGAACTGGCGAAGCGACTCACGGAGGACGAGGCCGACAAAGGCGTGGACGAGGCCGACAACGGCGTCGACGAGGTCGACGGGCCGGTCCGAAAGGAGAGCCGCCGTGTCCGATGAACTGTCGGCCGCGCTACGTGAGTTGGCCGCCACCCGGGCGACCGCTCCGATCGTCGGCGGCCCCGCGACACGTGCTCGGGCGACGCGCCGCAGGCGCCGCCGCCGTGCCGCCGCCACCCTGGGCGCGGGGACCGCGGCCCTCGCGCTGGTGGGCTTCGCCCTGACCCTGCATCTCGGCGAGGACCCGGACCACCCGGCCGGGCGCGGAACCTCCGCCGGGGCATCCTCAGGTTCCGCCCCGCCGTCGGCGGCCACCCCGGTAACCGTCTCCGGCACGCTCGACCTGCCCGGGAGCGGCCTCACGTTCGGCGGCCGGGTGATGCCGGTCCTCTCGACGTTCGACCTCTCGCCCGGGCCCACGAGCACGACCCCGATGACGGTGGTCGCGAAGCCGGTCCGGATAGCACTGGCCGCCGACCTGCCCTCCGAAGGACGCACCGTGGTGAACGTCGCGTACGCGGTCGAACTGCGCGACAAGAAGGGCGGCCTGCTCTACGTCGGCGCCTTCGCCCCGGACTTCGAGGCCCGCGGTGACTACGACGCCTCAGGCGGCGTGATCGCCCTCAGCACCGAGGACGCCCAGTGGTTCCACGCCCACATCCGCCTCGGCACCAGCATCTCGGTAACCCCCGTCCCAACCCCGACAGCCACCCCCTCCCCCTACACCCCCTCCCCCTACACCACGGCCCCCGACACCACGCCCCCCGACAGCGCGGCCTCCGACACCACGGCCTCCGACACCACGGCCTCCCCATCGGCCGAGGCCCACATCGCACCCCCCGCCGCCGCCTCGGCGCCCACCGTGGAGGGAACGGCGCAGGACCGGGGCTGAAGCCCGCACGGCGGCTCGCACCGACGCCCCTCCCCTCTCCTCCCCTCCCCGTCCGGTGCGCCTGCGCTGCACTCGGCGATGTCTGGCGTGACTCGCCGGACCTACGGATCCACGCGTGTCTCGTCGTCGCCCCGGCGGTGCTCGCCACGTGTGACCTGCGCCGAGGGTGAGGCCAAAGACACGGGACCGCATCGGGCCGAATGCGCTGAGCTGCTGTTGACGAGTGGTTGGCTAGGCCGCGGTTTCCGCGATGAGGACGGCGACGGTGATCGGGCCCGGGGCGCCAGCGGTGGCTGCGTCGGCTACTGCGACCCGGACGGCGCGGGCGACTTCCAGCGTCCGGTGTACGTGACTCTTGATGGCAGAGCCAACAGCCATTCGCCGTGTTCAGTGCGCGCTTCAACGACCTCATCTGCATCGTTCGCCAGGGCTCCGTGACATCCAGTAACGCCTGGCGCTCGTCGACAGCTGTCTCGCAGCGGCCGGCCGCACCTTCCTCCCGCATATCCCACAACGACAACCTGAGTTCGAGCCCAGCGAAGCGAACCTGTGCATCAGCCGAACGGAGCAGTTCGGCGCGCCGATGGCCGACGAGAAGTCAAGGATAAGTGCATGAGCATTCGGCCATGGGTGATCGTGGAGCCACCCGACAGCCGCGGTATTCGCAAGATCACAATCAATGGAAGCACTGTGGGCAGCGCGTGGTCCCTGCGTGAGATGCGGCAGGTGCTCCGTCGCCACAACTACCCCGACAACATGGACATCGAGGACCAGGCGTGCGTCTACTGGCGTGGCGGTGACAGCAGTGCATGGCCTGACAACGCCTGGAGACGCCATGTAGTCATAACCTTGATGGGCGTAGGGCTGTTCGGCTCGATGGCTATGCACGTAGTAATCGGCTGGCCGGATGCCCTGGGAGCCCTTACCTTCGCCCAGCGTCTGGTTGGAATCCTGTTCCTATTGGCAGCTGCGGAGCAGGGGATAGCTACGCTCGCAGTCGTCGATCACTGGGGCAAGCGGCAGCTGAGATTTTCGGGATCTCTAGTACTTCTAGGAGTGCTCATCGCGCTGGCCACCTCAAGCCTTTTGCTGTTCCTGTGGCTTCAAGAGAGAGAGCTAATACCTGGCCTTCTCGCCTTCCTTTCGCTGTGGCTCTGGTCTCTATGGGCCCTCTGTGTCCTCATTCGCGAGAAGGTTTGGCAGCAGATACCGTATCCCAAGAAGTTTGCACTAGGGGTTGCGGTCACCGCGCTTCTCACAGCGATCAGCTTGGGGTATTCGACTCTTTATCAGCCCACGTCCACCCCTCTGCATATCGTCCTGAAGGCGGAATTCGGAAAGCCCGAAACTGGCCCTGATCTGCCCTATATACTCGTACCGCTCAGGCTCTACGCGAAGAATGACGGAGGCGTCTCTGCCATTATCCTCGTCGACGATTACACCGTGTACGGCCGCGCGGCCAAGTTCTCTGCAGCGGGGCAGAAGATGAAGGAGTGGAAGAAGGGCTGGGAGGATGACTGGTGGGGCCTGGAAGCGGGAAGATATGAAAGCAACGTCAAAGACACGCGAATCGCATCCGGGCAGTTCCAGGGGCCGGGATCGACGCTGGCGTCCGGAGAAGAATTCAGAAAGGAGGCGATGGTAAAATTCCCCAAGAAGACCGATTACGAAACGCTGGAAGCTCGCTTGCAGCTCGCATTCTTGAGGCGTGATCGCGGAAAGATTGACGATGGATTCTATTTCCCCAAGGCTTCCTGGCTGAAGAGGGAAGATGGATACTACTGCGACCCCAAAGAATGCATAGAACAGCTTATCTACTACGGCGGCGTGCGCCACAATAACAACCTGATAAATGTGACACGCAAGCCTCGACATGTTGTCGCTTTCTGGTCTCCAGAAGAGGAGCCGGACGCCTTGATTTCGTCGTTCAGCTTCAAGAACAGAAAGAAGAATGAATCCATCTATGAAGTTTATGGCAACCCTGAAGAATTGGAAACGGAAAGGAATAGATATGATCTCGGGTGGGTCGCCGTAAACTCGGAAGTACCCGTCCAGGGAATACTTAAGAATTCTAAGTCATAGACCGATCCTTCGTGCCTCCATCGACATTGAATGTGCCGAATGGGGCGGCGAGCCGTGGCGCACGGCACAGCAATCGGCTAGCCATCCAACCTATAGCGGAGTGCTGCTCGCCGAGAGAACGGCGCTGCTGTCCGGCCGCGACGACGAGTTCGTTGCCGACCTCGTCAAGGGCTGCACCGGCATGCGCTGGGGCGAGATCGTCGGCCCTGAGCCCGAGTTCGTCAGACCGAAGAGCATCCGCGTGGAGGGGCAGCTCTACGAACTGGACACGGGCGAACTGCACCGCTGCCCGCCCAAGGACGACTCCTACCGCGACATCGACACGCCGGACTTCCTCGCCTCACTGCTGGCCGGCCACATCGCCCGGACGAGACCGAAGCCGTGCGAGTGCCACGGACTGGCCTACGTCTTCCCCGGCCATGGAACCGTCAACGGGTCCGTAAGCCGCCCCGGAGCGAAGCTAGTGCCGCATCGGCAACGTTCGCCCTGTTCGCGACGCGTCGCTTGGTTGCTGTGCCTGGCAGCACTGATGTGTTGCGTCGATAGTCACGCACCTGCGGTAGAGCTGGCTACGACCTGCGTGGTCGGAACGCCGAGCTCGTTGCGTGCGGCTGAGATGGCGGCGAGTCGGGCTGCGGAAAGGTACAGGTGAATGGCTTCGCCAACGGGCTGCCGCACAGCCTCGGTAAGTCGCTCGGTGAGGGCATAGACGGCGTCGGCCACCGGTTGACTGCAAAGGATGTGCACCTCGACATGAAGCAGCCAGAGACGGCTGGTCAGGTCTGCGGCCTCGTACGCGGTCACCTCCTCGCCAGCGGAACGCCGCTCCGCAGCTCGTTCGAGTTCTCGTACGAGCACGAAGAACCGGATCAGGACGTCTTTGCGTTCGTCTCGAAGACGGAGAACGGCTGCGTGCTGATCTTGCTGTTCTGACGATCGTGCGCGCCACCGCTCACTGAGCAGGGTGCCGGTGATGCCGATTCCGGCACCGAGCAGTCCGCTGGCGGCCGTGATGATGTTCACCCAGATGCCCATGACCACTCACTGTGGCGTATGGCCGAGAGCCTTGAGCCGTAGTCCGGTAAAGGACGGCCAGAATGATCACGTGGCTGAACGTGTGCAGGTCCGGGAAATTGATGACGACGAGGGCAGGCGGCTGCTGCGGATCATCCGCAGAGGCACCGGTTCGGTGGTCACCTGGCGGCGGGCCCAGATGGTGCTGTTATCCGCGCAAGCCATGCCCGTGGTCAAAATCGCCGAGGTCACGTTCACCAGCCCGGATCGGGTCCGGGACGTGCTCCACAACTTCAACACCGACGGCTTCCAGGCCCTCTACCCCAAGTACAAAGGCGGCCGGCCAAAGACCTTCACCCCTCCAGAGCGCCGGGAGATCAAGAAGATCGCCAAGTCCAGGCCAGCCGAGCACGGTCTGCCGTTCTCGACCTGGAGCCTGGCCAAGCTGGCCGACTTCCTGGTCTCCGAGGGGGTGGTCGACGACATCAGCCACGAGGGCCTTCGGATCCTGCTCCGCGAGGAGGGCGTCTCATTTCAACGCATAAAGACCTGGAAGACCTCCCGCGACCCCGATTACGCGGCCAAGAAGGCACGGGTCGAGCATCTCTACGCGATCGCCGACGGCGAGGTCATACGCGGCACCGTCACTCACGCATGCTGCCCACAGCTCAGAAAGCGCAGGTCGTTCGAGACCATGACCTGAGCGAGGCGTCCGGCGATGACCACGACTCCGGGCCAGGCTGATGCCTGAAGGTACTCAGCGTCGGTGTCGTGGGGTGCCTCCGCGGCGGCAGCGTTGAGCGCGACGCCGAGGGCCCGCATGAGGGTTACCTCTTCCTCCGTTCTCAAGCTGATGCCGAGAAACCGCTCGGGCTCATCGGCGTCACAGAAGTCATCGAAGAGCGTGTGGAAGACGTGGTCGATGTTCTCGAACTCCGAAGGATCGAGCCACACGTCCCGCTGCCACGGTGGATTGGCCAGAGCCAAGACCACAGGCACGACGTGGACACGGTGATTCGCCATGACTTGGGCTTCTGCGCTCACGAGCCCGAGCCTAGCGACCGCACCATCAGAAGGCGCTGGTGTTTTCAGGAGCACCACTTCAGGAGAGGGGTTGGAGCATCATGTTGGTGACCTGCGGGTTCCTTGGCCGGTCCGGAGGGCGCTAACACGTCCTTCAGTCACCCTTGTTGACCGCTGCTGCCCCCTTGCGTCTGGCCCTCGCTCAGCTCGTTGATCTTGTTGGTCCTGGTGCGGGATCCTGAGCCGAACGAACCGGAGGGAGACGTAGCGTGGCTGTCCCGTGGGGACTCCTGATATCCACCGTCGGAGGCATCGCCGCCACCGTGGTGGGTGTCATCGCCGGTGGTGTCGTGGGACGGCGGAGTCAGAACCGTCAGTGGCTCCAGGAGGCACGAACCGCCGCCTACGAGAAGTTTCTCCAGGCCTTCGGCGCCGTGGAAATGGAGCTCCGCGAAGCCTTCGTGGACAGACGCACCCCCAATGTCGTCTGGGCGCCGTTCAACGCTGCTCTGCAGTCGATGTCCCTGGTGGCAAGCCAGGAGGCCATGGCGGCGGCTGAGCAGATCTGCGACGTCATCGAGGAGTTCACGATCCTGTTCCACGGCCGTCAGCCGGCAGACCTTGGGGAACTCCGGCCGATTCACAGCGGCTTGTACGAGGCGCACGTGAAGTTCGTCAACGCGGCCCGACGCTCGCTCGATCCCTCCCAGGAACATCTCGTCCGGGCACTGGGCGGACCGTCGTCGTGGCACGGTGTTGAGTCCGCTTGGGCACCCGGGCGGGCATCCCAGTAGGCCTCGGTCCTCAGGTCTGAGCAGCAGACCGTCAGCACTGAGCCCTCAGCTTGGGAAGCTAGGTTTTCTTGGCGGCGGTTGCTGGGCTGACCTGCTTCGAATTGCAGACGGCGCTGGTGCGTCTTCCGGGTGCTCTCCCCGCTGTTCCCCGTGAGTCCCCGTAGGATCTGGCACGCATCTGGCACGAGGTCACGGCCGCGACCGGGAGTCGGTGAATCTTGTACCTGGCGTGCGTCCATACCCGGACTCGGCGTTCGAACTCTGAGTGTGTAGCTTCACGCCATGCCCTTCGCCTTGGTCATCGCTCTCAGCGTCTTCGGCGCTCTTGGAATGTGTACGGCCAGCTCAGGCGCGGCGAGCGTCATCGCAGTTGCGTGCACCGCAGCTTCCCGGATCAGAAGGTCCGCATTGACGCTTCCCGCTCATGCTGCTCTGGGCGCCGGAGTCCTCTCGGCGCAGTGTTGGCGGCACGGGGCCGCAGGACGCGGCTGAGCCCCGGCGAGTGGCCGGAGTGCGGGCCGTAGTCACGCAGATAGACACACAACAACAGCAGAGGGCCCTCACCGGTATGGTGAGGGCCCTCTGACCTGGTACTTCACTGTCGGGGTGGCGGGATTTGAACCCACGACCTCTTCGTCCCGAACGAAGCGCGCTGCCAAGCTGCGCTACACCCCGATGTCGCTGCTTGTCCTGCTTGTCGCGGCGACGTCGTTTACTTTAGCCCACCGGTGGCCCGAGACGAAATCCGGTTTTGGCGCGGTGGCTGATCGGGTTCGGGCGGACGTGGTCGAGGGCCACGAGGAGGACCGCGAGGGCGTAGCAGGAGAGGCCGAGGAGGAGTGCGTTGGCGAGGGCGTGTTTGTAGCCGTGGGCCTCGACGTCGAAGAAGGGGTAGAGGTAGCGGCCCGGGGTGCCGGCCGGGATCAGCTGGGCCCGGGTGAGGCAGAACGCCAGGTAGACCACGGGGTAGATCATCCAGGTGGCGGCCCGGCGCAGGCGCAGTCGGCCCGGGGGTGTGAGCAGCAGCCAGTCAAGGACGGCGGCTGTCGGTGTCACCGTGTGGACGAGGTGGACGGCGACCAGGTGCCAGCCCGTGGGGGTGGTCGTCGTGCCGGTCACCGAGAAGGGGGCCGCCGCGTCCGCCAGGAACAGGTGGTAGACGAGGCCGGTGATCGTGACGTAGAGCAGTGCGGCGCCCGTCAGGGCTGCGGGGAGGGGTCGGTGGGCCGTCCACGCGCGGCGGGCGGACAGCAGCGCGACCAGGGCCAGCAGGATGTCGCTCTGGATCGCGAAGTGGCTCAGGACCCGCAGAGGGCTGCCGAGCAGGAGGGCGAGCGTCACGCCCGCGGCCGCCGTGCCGGCCAGCAGCAGGCGCAGGACGGCGGCCAGTGGACGGCGCACCGGGGCGACCACCGCCGAGGCGGGGACGGAGGAGAGCAGTAGCGCGTGGGTCCGCGGGATCGCGGGCAGATCCGGGTTGTCCCTGGGTATCGGCGCGGTCATACCCTCAAGCTAGGCAACCGTGACAGAAGGGGCGATATGGGAGGGCCGTTCGGGGGAAGACGGGGGAACCGCCGCCGCCCCCCTCTCGCTCCTCGCCCTACTCCTTCTCGACCAACGTCAGCAAGGTCACCTCGGGCGGGCACGCGAACCGTACCGGCGTGTAGCGGCTCGTTCCGCATCCCGCCGACACGTGCAGGTAGGACGTGTGCCCCTCCGCCGTGTGCGTGGACAGCCCCTTCACGCGGTCCGTGTCCAGGTCGCAGTTGGTGACCAGGGCGCCGTAGAAGGGGATGCAGAGCTGGCCGCCGTGGGTGTGGCCGGCCAGGATCAGGGGATAGGCGTCCGCCGCGTAGGAGTCCAGGACCCGCAGGTACGGCGCGTGCACGACGCCCATCGAGAAGTCGGACGACGTCGACGGGCCGCCGGCCACCTGCGCGTAGCGGTCGCGCTTGATGTGCGGGTCGTCCACGCCCGTCAGCTCGATCGACGCACCCTCGACCTTCAGCACGCCCCGGGTGTTCGTCAGGTTCAGCCAGCCCGCCGCGTCGAAGTTGTCGCGCAGGTCCTCCCACGGGTTGTGGACCACGTTGACGGCGGGTGCGTTGCCGTTCAGGCCGTGGCGTCCCTGGGCTTTCTCGAAGAGGTAGCGGGCGGGGTTGCGCAGCGTGGGGCCGTAGTAGTCGTTTGAGCCGAAGACGTACGCGCCCGGGAACTCCATCAGCGGGCCGAGGGCGTCCAGGACCTCGGGCACGGCCTCCGGGTCGGACAGGTTGTCCCCGGTGTTGATCACGAAGTCGGGGCGCAGGCCGGCCAGGGAACGCAGCCAGCGCTGCTTCTTGCGCTGGCCGCCGACCATGTGGATGTCGGAGACCTGCAACACGCGCAGGGGGCGCATCCCGGCGGGGAGGACGGGGACCGTCACCCGCCGCAGGCGGAAGGAGCGGGCTTCGAAGCCCGCCGCGTACACCAGACCGGCGGCGCCGGCCGCCGCAATGGACAGGGGAACTCCGTATCGCGCGCGCATACGTCCATGGTGTCAGACGCCGTCAGAAGCCTTTGCCCCGCCGCCCCTTAAATCGGCGGGCGTGCGGCCGCCGACACCTGCGACAATCAACCCCATGACCACGCTCAAGTCGAAGCTTCAGGAAGACCTCAACGCCGCCATCAAGGAGCGCGACGAGCTCCGCTCCTCGACGCTCCGGCTCACGCTCACCGCGATCACCAAGGAGGAGGTCGCGGGCAAGGAGAAGCGCGAGCTCTCCGACGACGAGGTCCTCAAGGTGATCACCAAGGAAGCGAAGAAGCGCCGTGAGGCCGCGGACGCCTTCGCGGCGGGTGGTCGGGCCGAGTCGGCCGAGCGGGAGAAGGCGGAGGGTGAGCTGCTCGCCACCTACCTGCCCAAGCAGCTCGGCGAAGAGGAGCTGAACGACATCGTCGCCCAGGCCGTCGCGGAGGCGAGGGCGGCCGGCGCCGAGGGGCCGCGGGCGATGGGCGCCGTCATGAAGATCGTGAACCCGAAGGTGGCCGGCCTGGCCGAGGGCGGCCGCGTCGCCGCGGTCGTCAAGAAGCTGCTCGCGGGATGACAGCCTGACCCGTCCATGTGACGGCCACGCGCCTGCGCGGAGCGTCAGCCTGTGCGGAGCGCCACCGGCCCCGCACGTCGGATGGTCTCTGCACGTCTGGAAGGTCTCTGCACGACGAACGGCCCCGCACGACGAGTGCCCCTGAACGACGAACGGCCCCCGCCTCTCCGTACGAGAAGCAGGGGCCGTTCGCCATGTTCCCTACCAGCGGACCAGCGGACCAGCGGACCAGCGGACCAGCGGACCAGCGGACCAGCGGACCAGCGGACCAGCGGACCAGCGGACCAGCGGACCGGCCTACCGGCGGACCGGCGGGACCGGCCGGTGTCGGGATGGGCCGGTGTCGGACCGGCCTCAGCCGCGTCCGCCGCCGTTTCCGTTTCCGTTGCTCTGGCCCTGGAAGAACGTGCCTCCGTCGTTGCCGCCGGTCGAGTTCCCGCCGTTCGTCGTGCCGTTGGTCAGCAGACCGGTGAGGAAGCCGTCGTTGTTGCCCCCGGTGTCGCCGTTGTTGTCACCGTTGTCGTCGTCGTTCTCGTCACCGCGGTCCTTGTCGGGCGGGTTCGGGATGTTGACGAGGTTGAAGGACGGGGCTTCCTTGCCCTCGAGCGCGCCGGTCATGGCGTCGCGCCAGATCGGGCCGGGGGTGTCACCGCCGTAGACCTGGGAGTGGTAGACGCCACCGATGGTGATGTCGGTCATCTCGACCTTCTGGGTGGCGCTGCCGACCCAGACGGCGCCGGCGAGGTTCGGGGTGTAGCCGACGAACCAGGCGTTCTTGCGGGAGTCCGTCGTACCCGTCTTACCGGCGTTGGCGCGGCCGGACAGACCGGCCTGCTTGCCGGTACCGGAGTCGGTCACACCGCTCAGCAGCGTGTTGATGGTGTCCGCGGTCTTCTCGCTCATCGCGCGCGAGCAGGTCGACTTCGGCACCTCCAGCGACTTCTTCGTGCCGCCCACGGTCTGGGTGATCGACTCGATGGCGATCGGGGTGCAGTACATGCCCCGGCTGGCGAAGGCCGCGTACGCGGTCGCCATCGTCAGGGGGGAGAGGCCGGTGGAGCCGAGGGTCATCGACGAGGGCACCTCGGGGACCTTGTCACCGTTGCCCTGGACCACGCCCAGCTTGTCGGTCATCTTCACCACGGGGCACATGCCGATGTCGGCGAGCATCTGCACGAAGTAGGTGTTGACCGAAAGCTCCATGGCCTTCTTCAGCTGGTACGGGCCCTTCTCGGACTCGCTCTCGTTCTCCAGCTTGTCGTTGCCCTGGTTGGTCCACGGCTTGCTGCTGCACGTCTGGACCGTCTCCGGGTACGGCATCTCGTAGGGCGCCGGGTAGCTCTGGTTCGCCGGGCGGCCCTCCTCCAGCGCGGCCGCGGCCACGAACGGCTTGAAGGTCGAGCCGGTCGGGAAGCCGTAGTTCGAGCCGCCCATGGAGGCGTTGACGGAGTAGTTGTACTCGGTCTCGTTCTTGCCGTAGCCGTACGGCTTCGACTGACCCATGCCGAGGATCTTGCCGGTGCCGGGCTCGACGAGCGTGGCGGCCGCGGCGACCTTGTCCGACTTGTAGACGTGGTCCTTGAGCGAGTCCTGGACGGACTTCTGGGACTGCGGTTCGAGAGTCGTCCTGATCGTCAGGCCGCCCTGGTTCCAGAGCTTCGCCCGCACTTCCTTGGTCTTGCCGAAGACCGGGTCGCTGAGGAACACGCGCTCCACGTACTTGCAGAAGAAGCTGGCGCCCTTCACGGCGGCGATGCAGCCGTTCTTCGGCTGCTTGACCTTCAGGCCCAGCGGCGACTTCTGCGCCTTGGCGGCCTCGGCCTCGGAGATGTCGCCGACCTCGGCCATGCGCTTCAGCACGGTGTTGCGCCGGTTGGTGGCCGTGACGTCGTCCCTGACCGGGTCGTAGACGCTCGGGGACTGGACGATGCCGGCCAGCAGCGCCGCCTGGGGGAGGGTGAGGTCCTTGGCGTGTGTGGAGAAGTAGCGCTGCGAGGCCGCCTCGACGCCGTAGGCCTGCTCGCCGAAGAACGTGATGTTCAGGTAGTTCTCGAGGATCTTCTTCTTGCCGAGCTCCTCCTCCACCTGGATCGCGTACTTCAGCTCCTTGATCTTGCGGCCGATGGTCTGCTCGGTGGCCTGCGCGACCTTCGTCGGGTCGTCGCCCGCCTCCTCCACGAAGACGTTCTTCACGTACTGCTGGGTGAGCGTGGAGGCGCCCTGGGCGACCCCGCTGTTCTGCACGTTCTTGTTGAGCGCGCGCAGCATGCCCTTCAGGTCGACCGCGCCGTGCTCGTAGAAGCGCGAGTCCTCGATCGCGACGATCGCCTTCTGCATGTACGGCGAGATGTTCTTGAGGTCCACCACCGTGCGGTCCCGCGAGTAGACCGTGGCGATCTGGCCGCCTTGGGCGTCGAGGATCGTGGTGCGCTGGCTCAGCGGGGGTGTCTTGAGGTTGGCCGGGAGTTCGTCGAACGACTCCACCGACCCCTTGGCGGCTAGGCCCAGCGCGCCGAACGCGGGCAGGGCGATACCGGCCAGCACGGCTCCCGCGAGCACACTGACACCGAGGAACTTGGCGGCCTGCTGCGTTGGCGACAGACCACCGCCCGAGCGCTTCTTTGGCATGAGGGCAGCCTACGTTCTCATTCGCCGGACACGCGTCAATGCCTTGGCCTAAGCTGCTCTCAACTGTCACAGCAGCAGGGCTACGTATCAATACGTCCGGCGACCCCGAATCGTTCCGGAGGTTCCCCGACTTTTTGGTGGGGGCGTGTCCGAATCAGCCTTGTGTGTCACCCGGCGTCCGTTGTGACTCAACTGAACTATCCCGGTTGCCGGGAAAGTCTCATATGTCGCGGGCTCACTCCCCCGGGTGATCTGCCGCTTACGCATAGTCCGTTCGGGCCATTCAAGATTGGGCCCGAAGGGGGTGTTGCGCTGTGCCCACCTTCCGTAACGTCCTCAACTGGCGGCGGTGAATATGCCGCTGCCGCCGTGGGGGAGCCTCGATTCGGGAGAGGACGGCGCCGGTATGGGCTGGGTAACCGACTGGAGTGCGCAGGCCGCCTGCCGCACTACCGATCCGGATGAACTGTTCGTTCAGGGAGCAGCGCAGAACAGGGCCAAGGCGGTGTGCACCGGATGTCCGGTACGCACCGAATGCCTGGCCGACGCGCTCGACAACCGCGTCGAGTTCGGTGTGTGGGGAGGCATGACCGAGCGCGAGCGCCGCGCACTGTTGCGCAGGCGTCCGACTGTGACCTCCTGGCGCCGCCTGCTGGAGACGGCGCGTTCGGAGTACGAGCGTGGAGCCGGCATCCTGCCGCTCGACGACGACGAGATCTACGAGAACTACGCGGCGGTGGGCTGAGGAGACCCCTCGGCTCAGGCGTCGGCAGTCTCGGGCAGCTCCGGCCGGTTGGCCGCGAGCCGGTTCCCGATGTCCCGCAGGCCCGTGAGGTCGTGCACATCGCCGGGCAGCGCGGCCACTTCGGACACCGCCACCTCGGGGTGCAGCGCGGTGAAGCGGTCACGGGTGCGCTGCTCGCGGGAGAGCAGGTGCATGCGTTCCGCGTGCAGCCTCAGCAGGCCTGCGGTGAGGTCGTCCACGGTCCGGTCCGCGTCCGCGCCGGTGTTCGCGTCGGCGCTCGCTGTCCGGCCCGTGTCGGTGGCCGTGTGCCGGTTCGCGCCGGTGGGGGCGTCGCGCTCCGGATCGGTTGCGGGAGATTCTGAACTGCCGTACGTGTCGGGAGAGTTACGAAGACCAGCTTTCCCGCCGTCCTGATCCACAATGCGGGGCTCTTCAAGATTTTCCGCCGCGCGGGCATGGACGAGGTCGAGGTTCTCCGCAGCGGCGAGCGCCCGCTCGGCGGACAGCTGGGCGGCACCGCTGCCGTGCACGCGGTTCAGCACCAGGCCGGCCAGCGGCATGTCCTCGGCGGCCAGCCGCTCCACGAAGTACGCGGCCTCCCGCAGCGCGTCCCGCTCGGGAGCCGCCACCACCAGGAACGCCGTGCCTGGCGCCTGGAGCAGCTTGTACGTGGCGTCCGCGCGCGTGCGGAAGCCGCCGAACATCGAGTCCATCGCCGCGACGAACGTCTGTACGTCCTTCAGCAGCTGCCCGCCGAGCAGCTTGCCGAGCGCGCCGGTCATCATCGACATCCCGACGTTCAGGAACTTCATTCCCGCGCGGCCGCCGACCTTGGCGGGCGCGAGCAGGACGCGGATCAGCTTGCCGTCCAGGAACGACCCGAGCCGCTTCGGCGCGTCCAGGAAGTCGAGCGCCGAGCGGGACGGCGGTGTGTCGACGACGATCAGGTCCCATTCGTCCTGCGCCCGCAGTTGCCCCAGCTTCTCCATCGCCATGTACTCCTGCGTGCCCGCGAAGCCCGCCGAGAGCGACTGGTAGAACGGGTTGCCCAGGATCGAGGCGGCCCGGTCGCCGTCCGCGTGCGCCTCGACGATCTCGTCGAAGGTGCGCTTCATGTCGAGCATCATGGCGTGCAGTTCGCCGTCCCCCTCGACGCCCTTGACGCGGCGCGGGGTGTTGTCCAGCGAGTCGATGCCCATGGACTGGGCGAGCCGGCGGGCCGGGTCGATGGTGAGGACCACCACCTTGCGGCCCCGCTCGGCCGCCCTGAGCCCCAGCGCCGCCGCCGTGGTCGTCTTGCCGACGCCGCCGGAGCCGCAGCACACCACGATGCGGGTCGCCGGGTCGTCGAGCAGCGGATCGAGGTCCAGCACGGGCGCGGGAGAGAGACGGTGCCGGGTGCTTCCCTGGTCGTGAGCCTGGTCCGGACTCATGCGATCCCCTGTTTCCGCAGTTCGTTGGCGAGCTGGTACAGGCCCGCGAGGTCCAAGCCCTCGGCGAGCAAAGGCAGTTCGTGGAGCGGCAGGTCGAGTTCGCCGAGGACCGCGCGCTGCTCGTGCTCCAGCGCGTACCGCTCGGCGTATTCCGCGGCCTGCTGAAGGAGCGGATCCACCAGCCGCTCGGCGTGCCCCCCGCGCCGCGCCCCGCCGAGCCCGGCGGCGGACAACGACCGGGCAACGGAAGAACGAGTCACGGTCCGTACGAGTTCCAGACCGTCTTCGTCCAGCACCTCTGGCCGCACCATGTTGACGATGACCCGCCCCACCGGCAGCTTCGCCGCCCGCAGCTCGGCGATGCCGTCGGCGGTCTCCTGGACGGGCATCTCCTCGAGCAGCGTCACCAGGTGCACGGCCGTCTCGGACGACTTCAGCACCCGCATAACGGCCTGTGCCTGATTGTGTATCGGGCCGATCCTGGCCAGCCCGGCGACCTCGTCGTTGACGTTCAGGAAGCGGGTGATGCGGCCCGTGGGCGGGGCGTCCATGACGACGTAGTCGTACACGAACCGCCCGTTCTTGTCCTTGCGCCGTACCGCCTCGCACGCCTTGCCGGTGAGGAGGACGTCCCTCAGGCCGGGCGCGATGGTGGTGGCGAAGTCGATGGCGCCGAGCTTCTTCAGTGCCCGTCCGGCGCCTCCCAGTTTGTAGAACATCTGGAGGTAGTCCAGAAGGGCCAGTTCGGGATCGATGGCCAGTGCGTATACCTCACCGCCCCCCGAGGCGACGGCGATCTTCCGTTCCTCATAGGGCAACGCCTGTGTCTCGAAGAGCTGTGCGATGCCCTGCCGGCCCTCCACCTCGACGAGAAGCGTTCGCTTCCCTGCCGTGGCGAGGGCCAGCGCGAGGGCCGCGGCGACCGTCGTCTTGCCGGTCCCGCCCTTACCGCTGACGACCTGGAGCCTGCTCACGTCTTCGAGCGTAACCATTCGGCGCCCGAGGCAATCGGGAGGCTGTGGACAAGGGGGGTTGATATCGGCCACATGGCCTGGGGAACGGGCCCTCGGGCGACAGCGGATACAGTCGGCCCCATGACCAAGTGGGAATACGCAACCGTGCCGCTGCTCGTCCACGCAACGAAGCAGATTCTGGACACCTGGGGCGAGGACGGCTGGGAGCTCGTCCAGGTCGTGCCAGGGCCGAACAACCCGGAGCAGCTCGTCGCCTACCTGAAGCGGGCGAAGGCGTGAGCGCGGTCGAGACGAGGCTCGCCGAGCTGGGGCTGACCCTGCCGGCGGTCGTGCCGCCCCTCGCGGCCTACCAGCCGGCCGTGCAGTCCGGCCCGTACGTGTACACGGCCGGCCAGCTGCCCATGGTGGACGGCAAGCTGCCGATCACCGGCAAGGTCGGCGCCGAGGTCACCCCCGAGGAGGCCAAGGAGCTGGCCCGCACCTGCGCGCTGAACGCCCTGGCCGCCGTCAAGTCGGTCGCGGGCGACCTGGACCGCATCGCGCGCGTGGTGAAGGTCGTCGGCTTTGTGGCGTCGGCCTCGGACTTCACCGGCCAGCCCGCTGTCCTCAACGGCGCGAGCGAACTGCTGGGCGAGGTTCTCGGCGACAAGGGCGTGCACGCGCGCAGCGCGGTGGGCGTCGCGGTGCTCCCGCTGGACGCGCCCGTGGAGGTCGAGATCCAGGTGGAACTCGTCCCGTAGGCGCTTTCCGTCCCGTAGGCGCCTTCGATCCGTGGGCGCCTTGCGGACGCCTCTCCCGGGTGCCGCGCCAGGCATCCCGGAAGCGTCCCCCCGGACACACCGCAGACACCCGTGGACGCCCCTGACCTCGGGTGCCCCTCGAACATTCGCGCACCACGGGATAGCCTCGCGCCCATGGCGAATGGGCAGTGGTTCCCCCAGGACTGGCCGGAACGCATCCGCGCGCTCGCGGACGGCACCCTCACCCCGGTCGTCCCGAAGCGCGCGGCCACCGTCATGCTCCTGAAGGACACCGCCGGCGGCCCTGTCGTCCACATGCTGCGCAGACGCGCCTCCATGGCCTTCGCCGGAGGCGCGTACGCCTATCCCGGCGGCGGCGTCGACCCGCGCGACGACGACCTTCACGTCCGCTGGGCGGGCCCCACGCGCGCGTGGTGGGCCGAGCGGCTCGGTGTCGACGAGACGGCGGCCCAGGCGATCGTCTGCGCGGCCGTACGCGAGACCTACGAGGAGGCGGGCGTCCTGCTCGCCGGGCTCACGCCCGATTCCGTCGTCGGTGACACCACGGGCGCCGACTGGGAGGCGGACCGGGTCGCCGTGGCCGCCCGTGAACTGTCCTTCGCCGAGTTCCTCGACCGCCGCGGCCTGGTCCTGCGCTCCGATCTTCTCGGCGCCTGGACGCGTTGGATCACCCCGGAGTTCGAGTCCCGTCGCTACGACACCTGGTTCTTCGTGGCCGCGCTGCCCGAGGGCCAGCGCACCCGCAACGCCTCCACCGAGGCCGACCGCACGGTGTGGATCCGCCCGGCGGACGCGGCGGCCTCGTACGACAAGGGCGAGCTGCTGATGATGCCGCCCACCATCGCGACCCTGCGTCGGCTCGTCCCGTACGGCACGGCCGCCGATGCGCTCGCCGCGGCCCCCGGCCTCGACCTGACGCCCGTCCTGGCGCAGGCGCGCCTGGAGGAGGGCGAGGTCGTGCTGTCGTGGCCGGGGCACGACGAGTTCACCAAGCACATCCCGACCGGGGCGACCGGAGTGAGCGGTGCGGCCGACGCGACGGGCGGGGGCACCGTATGACGGACATCCGTGGGCGGACGGGCGCGAGCGGTCGAGGCCGGCCGGCCGTGGGGCGGGTCCTTCGCGGGCCTCTCGTGCCGCCTGGAGCGCCTCGGCGTGCCGCGCCGGCCGTCCGCCGCCCGGGTGACGTTCCGCCCAGCCCTATGGAAGGCCCCTTCGCATGACCGACGCAGCCGCTCTCCCCGGCCAGCCGCGAGGCGGAGTCCTCTCCGGCCCGGCCACCCCGCGCGCGGTCAACGTCCTCGCGCCGAACGCGTCCGCGATGACCCTGGACGGCACGAACACCTGGCTCGTCTCCGAGCCCGACTCCGACCTGGCGGTCGTGATCGACCCGGGCCCGCTGGACGACGGCCACCTGCGCGCGGTCGTCGACACCGCCGAGCGGGCCGGCAAGCGCGTGGCCCTGACCCTGCTGACGCACGGCCACCCCGACCACGCCGAGGGCGCCGCCCGCTTCGCCGGACTGACCGGCACCAAGGTGCGGGCCCTGGACCCGGCGCTGCGGCTGGGTGAGGAGGGCCTGGCCGCCGGGAACGTGATCACGGTGGGCGGCCTGGAGCTGCGGGTCGTCCCGACCCCCGGCCACACCGCCGACTCGCTCTGCTTCCACCTCCCGGCCGACCGGGCCGTGCTGACCGGCGACACGGTCCTCGGCCGTGGCACGACCGTCGTCGCGCATCCCGACGGCCGCCTGGGCGACTACCTGGACTCCCTGCGGCGGCTGAGGTCCCTCGCGGTCGACGACGGCGTCCACACCGTCCTGCCGGGCCACGGACCGGTCCTGGAGGACGCACAGGGCGTCGTGGAGTTCTATCTCGCCCACCGGGCCCACCGCCTCGCCCAGGTCGAGACGGCCGTCGAGAACGGCTATCGCACCCCCGCCGAGGTCGTCGCCCATGTGTACGCCGACGTCGACCGCTCCCTGTGGCCGGCCGCGGAGCTGTCCGTGCGGGCGCAGCTGGAATACCTGAGGGAGCACGGGCTCATCCAAGGGTGGGCCTGGTCTCCTGAGTGAGGAGACCGGGGTTCCTACGGCCTGTCGGCCTTCACACCGTGCACGCGCGCGTACTCCTCGGCGAGCCAGGGGCCGAGGTCGTCGACGTAGTACGTGAGGACGGCGCGGTCGCCGCTCGGCTCGTAGCCGAGGACGGCCGCCGTCCGCAGCTGCTCCGCGCGCTGCGGGTAGTAGGCGCCGAAGGCCTCCGCCATCTCGTAGAGGTCGCTCGTCCAGCCGTTCCAGCGGGGCATGACGAGCGTGAACGCGGTGCGCACGAGGTGGCGGGACATGAACCGGACGAGGGGCCGCAGGACCTCCTCGGAGTCGCCCGCCGAGGCGATGCGATCACGCCAGCGCGGCAGGAGCAGGGCGAGGTCGCCGTTGGTCTCGCGCGCGAGCAGGGAATCCGGGCGGTAGCGGGGGAGGTGCTCGGCGAGGTCCTCCCCGAGCAGCGGCGTGCAGAGGCAGGCCAGGAACCACCCCAGGTCGTGCCTCTCCAGGTCGCTCAGCACGCGTGCGTGGCCGACCAGCAGAGTGCCGCCGCCGTCGATCTGCGGAAACTCCTTGTCGAGGGCCTCGTCGAGCGCACGGCCGTCGGCCCGGTCCGCGTCGGTCGGCTCCTCACGCAGGATCACCAGAAGGTCCAGATCGCTGCGGCCCTCGCGCGCGGTACCGCGCGGAATCGATCCGTAGAGGTACGCGCTGTGCAGCCGGGCTCCGAAAACGCCCGGGATCCGGTCCCGGGCCGCCACGACGACCGGCCGAAAAGCATCCGCCACGCGCGCGAGGGAGCCTTCGCGGGCGATGTGTCCTTGGGAGTCGAGCCCTCGGGAGGAAACCGCTTCAGTCATGGGAGCACTGTGCCGACCAGCTGGTGCGGCGCTTGAGGAGGCCTCTCAAGGACCGGAGCGGGGGCATGGGGGCGGGCAGCCCACCGAGACGGTCACACCGACCGTCTCACCTCGCGCAGCGGTCCGGCACCTAGCGAGAGCGCTTGGCCAGTCGCTCCACGTCCAGCAGGATGACCGCCCGCGCCTCCAGGCGCAGCCACCCGCGCTGGGCGAAGTCCGCCAGCGCCTTGTTCACGGTCTCGCGCGAGGCGCCGACGAGCTGGGCCAGCTCCTCCTGCGTCAGGTCGTGGACGACGTGGATGCCCTCTTCGGACTGCACGCCGAAGCGGCGCGAGAGGTCCAGCAGGGCGCGGGCCACGCGGCCGGGGACGTCCGAGAAGACCAGGTCGGACATGGCGTCGTTGGTCTTGCGCAGGCGCCGGGCGACGGCGCGCAGCAGCGCGGTGGCCACCTCGGGCCGGGCGTTCAGCCAGGGCTGGAGGTCGCCGTGACCGAGACCGAGGAGCTTGACCTCGGTGAGGGCGGTGGCCGTCGCCGTGCGCGGACCCGGGTCGAAGAGCGACAGCTCTCCGATGAGCTCGCTGGGACCCACCACGGCCAGCATGTTCTCCCGGCCGTCCGGGGAAGTGCGGTGCAGCTTGACCTTGCCCTCGGTGACGACATAGAGCCGGTCGCCCGGGTCGCCCTCGTGGAAGAGGGAGTCACCACGGGCCAGGGTCACCTCGCTCATGGAGGCGCGCAGTTCCGCGGCCTGCTCGTCGTCGAGTGCCGCGAAGAGCGGGTTGCGCCGCAGAACGTCGTCCACGAGTTCTCTCCTTGTCGACCTGCTCAGGGGATCTTGCTCCCCCGCTTACCAGGGGTCCGTGTTCCCCATTTTGCTGGACGGTCCAAACAGTGTGATCTGTCACAAGGATGCCGCACACGTGTCCCGAGGTAAGCGGCAGGGGTCCAATTGGGGGCCGATCTTCAGGGTCCGGAGCGGATGTCGGTGCCGGGCTTTAGGCTGGCCGAGTGTCCAAATCGCCGGTGAGAGCACAGGCCAAGGGGGCTGGGCGGGTGGTTGTACGTCGCGTTTCCGCTGTGGGCGAACAAGACCCCGGCGGTGGCAGGAAAACGGCAAAGGTGACAAACGAAATGCCTGCGAAGAAAGCGGCCGTCAGTGGGAACACGGCCGTCAGCGGGGAAGAGGCCGACAGCGGTAAAGCGGCCGTCGAGAAGGTCGCGGCCGGGCGGGGTGCGGGCAAGGACGCCGTGAGCAAAGGCGCCGCGAGCAAAGGTGCCGCGAGCAGGAGCGCGGGCAAGGGGGCGAGCAAGGGCGCCGCTGTCAGGAAGCCCGAGTCCCACACCGCTCTCGTCCGTCGTGCCCGACGCGTCAACCGCGAGCTCGCCGAGGTCTATCCCTACGCCCACCCCGAACTGGACTTCGAGAACCCCTTCCAACTGGTGGTCGCCACGGTCCTGTCCGCCCAGACCACCGACCTCCGGGTGAACCAGACGACCCCCGCCCTCTTCGCCAAGTACCCCACCCCCGAGGATCTGGCCGCCGCAGACCCGCAGGAGGTAGAGGAGATCCTCCGCCCCACCGGGTTCTTCCGGGCCAAGACCAAGTCGGTGATGGGTCTGTCCAAGGCCCTGGTCGAGGAGTTCGGCGGGGAGGTCCCCGGTCGGCTCGAGGACCTGGTCAAGCTGCCCGGCGTCGGTCGCAAGACCGCCTTCGTGGTGCTGGGGAACGCGTTCGGCCGGCCCGGGATCACCGTGGACACGCACTTCCAGCGGCTCGTACGGCGCTGGAAGTGGACCGAGGCGACCGAGCCCGACAAGATCGAGGCGGCCGTCGGCGCGCTCTTCCCCAAGAGTGACTGGACGATGCTCTCGCACCACGTGATCTTCCACGGCCGCCGCATCTGCCACGCCCGCAAGCCCGCCTGCGGCGCCTGCCCCATCGCCCCGCTCTGCCCGGCGTACGGCGAGGGCGAGACGGACCCGGAGAAGGCGAAGGAGCTCCTGAAGTACGAGAAGGGCGGCTTCCCCGGCCAGCGCCTGAACCCGCCCCAGTCCTACCTGGACGCGGGCGGCAGGCCGGCCCCGCCGCTGGGGGCCGGATGACGGAAGGGCTGACGGAAGAGCGGACGGCGGTCCGCACCGGCCTACGTATGCCCGCGACCCGTGCGACTCGTACGACCCGCAGGACACATGCGACCCGCGCGACGCGAATGACCCGCAGGACACACGGGACACGCAGTACACGCGCGATCGGGGGACGGCAGGCGGAACGATCTGTCGGTTCCCGGGCGTTGGAGAGGGCAGAACGGGGGGTGGTGTGGCGATGACACGCGCGAGCAACACGCAGGGCGGTGCGGTGACGCTCAGCAAAGAGGGCCTGCCCGCCTGGCTGGACCCGGTGGTGCACGCGGTGGAGACGGTCCAGCCGCTCCAGCTCAGCCGCTTCCTGCCCCCGGAGAACGGCGCGGGGCGCCAGTCGGCCGTCCTGATCCTGTTCGGCGAGGGCGAGCGCGGCCCCGAGCTGCTGCTCATGGAGCGCGCCAGTTCCCTGCGCTCCCACGCCGGCCAGCCCTCCTTCCCGGGCGGCGCCCTCGACCCGGAGGACGGCGACCCGCACGGTGACGGGCCGCTGCGGGCCGCGCTTCGCGAGGCCGAGGAGGAGACCGGGCTCGATCCGGCCGGCGTCCAGCTCTTCGGCGTGCTGCCCAAGCTCTACATCCCGGTCAGCGGCTTCGTCGTCACCCCGGTCCTGGGCTGGTGGCGCGAGCCGAGCCCGGTCGGCGTCGTCGACCCGGCGGAGACGGCCCGCGTCTTCACCGTTCCCGTGGCGGATCTCACGGACGCGGAGAACCGCGCCATGACCGTGCACCCCAGTGGCCACCGCGGCCCGGCATTTCTGGTCGAATCCGCCCTTGTGTGGGGTTTCACGGCCGGGGTGATCGACCGCCTGCTGCACTTCGCGGGCTGGGAGCATCCCTGGGACCGCGAGAAGCAGGTCCCGCTCGACTGGCGGTCATGACAGGGTGTCCACCGTGCTGTGTCTGCCCGGGGGAAGCTCTGCCCCATCGCCGCTTCGCGGCGGGTCGGACCCCCGGCCGACCTGTGGTGACCGCGAATTGATGAGGCGAGGCGCGAAGCGGTGAACGTGCTGGACATCCTGTTGTTGGTTGCGGCCGTCTGGTTCGCGGTCGTCGGCTACCGCCAGGGCTTCGTCGTCGGCATCCTGTCGGTGATCGGTTTCCTGGGGGGCGGCCTCGTCGCCGTCTACCTGCTGCCCGTGATCTGGGACGCGCTGACCGACAACGCAGAGGTGAGCACCACGGCCGCCGTCGTCGCGGTCATCGTCGTGATCGTCTGCGCCTCGATCGGCCAGGCGCTCACCACCCACCTCGGCAACAAGCTGCGCCGTTACATCACCTGGTCACCGGCCCGCGCGCTGGACGCGACCGGCGGCGCGCTGGTCAACGTCGTGGCGATGCTGCTGGTGGCGTGGTTGATCGGGTCCGCCCTCGCCGGTACCACCCTGCCCACGCTGGGCAAGGAGGTCCGTAGCTCCAGGGTGCTGCACGGGGTGTCCGACGCGCTGCCCGACCAGGCCGACACCTGGTTCGCCGACTTCTCCTCCGTCCTCGCGCAGAACGGCTTCCCGCAGGTCTTCAGCCCGTTCTCCAACGAGCCGATCCCCGACGTCCAGCCGCCCGACCCGGCCTTGGCGAACAGTGCGGTGGCCAAGCGCGCGCAGCGTTCCATCGTCAAGGTCATGGGCACCGCGGAGAGCTGCGGCAAGGTTCTGGAGGGCACCGGCTTCGTCTTCGGCGAGCGCCGCGTCATGACCAACGCGCACGTCGTGGGCGGGGTCGACGAACCCACCGTCCAGATAGGCGGCGAGGGCCGCAAGTACGACGCCAAGGTCGTCCTGTACGACTGGAAGCGCGACATCGCCGTCCTGGACGTACCGGATCTGGACGCGCCCGTACTGCAGTTCACCGCCAAGGACGCGGTGAGCAGCGACGACGCGATCATCGCCGGGTTCCCGGAGAACGGGTCGTACGACGTCCGTGCCGCGCGTGTGCGTGGTCGTATCACGGCCAACGGCCCGGACATCTACCACCGCACCACTGTGCGCCGTGACGTGTACTCGCTGTTCACGACGGTCCGTCAGGGCAACTCCGGAGGACCGCTGCTCACCCCGGACGGCAAGGTGTACGGCGTGGTCTTCGCGAAGTCCCTCGACGACGCCGAGACCGGCTACGCCCTCACCGCGGACGAGATCCAGCGGGACATCACCGAGGGGCGTACCGCGGGCCAGCAGGTGGACAGTGACAGCTGCGCCCTTTGAGGAACCGTCGGGAGCACCCCGCTGAGGAGGTCGCACAGGGGCCCGCGCAGGGCCCCTTCGGCGATCCTCTGCCGGGTCAGCCTCGAGGGTGACGCAGGCGGACCGAGACCCAGCGGGCCCGGCGGCGCAGGATGCGCGGAATACCCACCCGCAGGTCTGAGCCCGGCAGTTGCGGGTCGGCACCTCGTTGGTGGGGGCTCAGGCCGTTGGCCGAGCGGCGGTTGCGTGGTGCGTCACTGTAGTCGTGCGTCCAGCCCATACACCGACGTCTGCCCCTGCCCCAAGGTCGATAACCGTTATCGGAGCGGCCAATTGGCCTATGCGCCGGGCATTTGGCTGTTCGTCGTACAGACGTTCAGAACCGGGTGCCGGGCGCGACGGCGTGGTCACCGATCGGGCTCGGGATCCTTCAGCCAATTGACCAGTTCGGTCGAGAAAGCGACCGGATCCTCTTCGTGCGGGAAGTGGCCGAGCCCGTCGAACAGCCGCCAGCGGTACGGCGCTTCGACGTACTCCCCGGAGCCTGCCGCGCTCCGGGTGCGCATCACCGGATCGAGGGACCCGTGCAGATGCAGCGTGGGCACACGCACGGGCCGCTTCATGCGCCGGTAGAACTGGACGCCGTCCGGCCGGGCCATCGAGCGCACCAGCCACCGGTACGGCTCGACGGCGCAGTGCGCGGTGGAGGGGATGCACATGGCCCGCTGGTAGGTCTCCACCGCCTCGTCCTCCGGCAGCCGCGGCCCGGACCAGTCCCGGATCAGCCGGCCCACCAGTTCGCCGTCGTCGGCGGTGAGCTGCCGTTCGGGGATCCACGGCCGCTGGAATCCCCAGATGTGGGAGCTCGCGGTCGTCTGCCGGACGTCGGCGAGCATCGCCGAGCGCCAGCGCCGCGGATGCGGCATCGAGGAGACGGCGAGCCTGCGGACGAGCTTGGGGCGCATCACGGCCGCCGTCCACGCCAGATAGCCGCCCAGGTCGTGGCCGACCAGCGCGGCGTCCGGCTCGCCCAGGGAGCGGATCACACCGGTGATGTCGAGGGCGAGGTTGGCCGGATCGTAGCCGCGCGGCGTGCGGTCGCTGCCGCCCACGCCCCGCAGGTCCATCGCGACAGCCCGGAACCCCGCGTCGGCCAGTGCGACCAGCTGGTGCCGCCACGTCCACCAGAACTGCGGGAAACCGTGGACGAGCATGACCAGCGGACCGTCGCCGACCTCGGCGATGTGGAAGCGGGCACCGTTCGCGGCGACCTCGCGATGGGTGACCTGCACGCCGCAGACGGCGTCCGGCCGTACGACCGAAGCGGGCTGGGCCGGAGGGGTGGCGGGGTCCGTCATGACGACGAGCGTGCCACAGCCTCGATGGCCTCCGGGACCCGGTCCTGCGGGAGCTCGGGCCGCGGGTGCGGCTTGGCGTTCTGGAGGACGCCCGCCGACGCCTTCATCGACGCGGCGACCTTCTGCGGGCCCTTGCTCTTCTGCGCCTTCTTCGCGAAGACCACGCCGATCAGGACGAGCACGAGCGCGACGAGCACGTTCGCCGCGAAGGAGAGCAGGAAGCAGATCGCGAGGTTCCAGTCACTCCAGGTCCGAATGCCGTACGCCAGGGCGAAGTTGAGCATCGGAAGGGAGAACAGCAGGACCGCGCCGGCCACCGAGAACGCCCCACCGCTCGTCGCTCCCCGTTTGACGTCCTGCTTCAGCTGCGCCTTCGCCAGCGCGATCTCGTCGTGCACCAGCGCAGACAATTCGGTCGTCGCCGAGGCGAACAGCTGGCCGATGCTGCGTTCGGCGCCGACCGGGCTGCCGTCGGGTGCGCTCATCGCGTTCTCCCTCTTCTGCTGCTGTGCTGCTTCTGGCTTCTTTTGTACCGTCCCGTCAGATCATGCCGGACGGTTGCCTTCCCCGCCTGCCCCGCCCGTCACTTCGGCAGGCCCGTGGCGCGTGTCGGCCCCTTCCCGGGCTCCCCCTGAGCCTCTCCGAGAGCGTCCTCACGGCCGCTCTCGCGGGCGATCTCCTCGGCTCGGCGGCGGTGCCCGGCGGCCTTGCGGTCGTAGATCTCCGCCATCCGCAGGTGGTAGGCCGGGTCGTCCTCCTCGTACACGTCCGGGATGCCGTCGAGGTCGTCGTCGCGCTCCTCGGCCTCCCACATCCGGCGGTATTCGGCGTTGCGCAGCTTCAGCAGGACCGTCGCGAGGGTCGCCGCGATCAGCGAGCCCAGCAGGACGGCGGCTTTCACCTCGTCGGTCAGGACCGCGTCGCCCTCGAAGGCGAGCTCCCCGATCAGCAACGACACGGTGAAGCCGATGCCGGCGAGGGACGCGACGGCGAAGACGTCCGCCCAGGCGAGGTCCTCGCTCAGCGAGGCGCGGGTGAAGCGGGCGGTCAGCCAGGTCCCGCCGAAGATGCCGATCGTCTTGCCGACGACGAGACCGAGGACGACGCCGAGCGTCTCCGGCTTGCCGAAGACATCCCCGATCGCGTTGCCCGAGATCGCCACACCGGCGCTGAACAGGGCGAACAGTGGCACCGCGAGCCCTGCGGAGAGGGGCCGGACGAGGTGCTCGATCCGCTCGCCGGGGGAGTGCTCCTCGCCCTCGCGCGTCGTGCAGCGCAGCATCAGGCCCATCGCGACGCCGGCGATCGTCGCGTGCACGCCGCTGTTGTACATCAGCGCCCAGATGACGAGCGCGAGGGGGACGTAGACGTACCAGCCGGTCACGCCCTTGCGCAGCAGCAGCCAGAACACGAGGAGGCCGACGGCCGCGCCGCCCAGCGCCACGAAGTCGATGGTGCTCGTGAAGAAGACCGCGATGATCAGGATCGCGAACAGGTCGTCGACGACCGCGAGAGTGAGCAGGAAGGCGCGCAGCGCGCTCGGCAGGGACGTGCCGATGACGGCGAGCACGGCGAGCGCGAACGCGATGTCGGTGGCCGTGGGCACCGCCCAGCCGGCCAACGAGCCACCGCCGCTGAGGTTGGTGAGCGTGTAGACGAGCGCGGGTACGGCCATCCCGCTCAGCGCGGCCGCCACGGGGAGCGCGGCGGCCCTGGGGTCCTTGAGGTCCCCGGCGACGAGTTCTCGCTTGAGTTCGATACCGGCGACGAAGAAGAAGATCGCGAGCAGGCCGTCGGCCGCCCAGTGTGCGACGGAGAGGTGCAGTCCGAGGGCCGCGGGACCGAAGTGGAAGTGGCTGACGCTCTCGTAGCTGTCGTGCAGCCCGGGTGCGTTTGCCCAGATCAGCGCCGCGACGGCGGCGGCGAGCAGCAGCACACCACCGACTGTCTCGGCGCGCAGCGCCTCCGCGACGAAGTTCCGCTCGGGCAGGGACAGCCGTCCGAAGACCTTGCGGGGGGCGGTGTTGCGGGGCGCGGACACGGTGGGGGCCTCCGGGCGGTGGGCAGCAGTGAGCACATGCCGACCAGACTTCCCGGCGCACCTTTTTCTTCAGCCTACCTAAAGTGCGCCAGGAGGAATCCGGTGATCCCCACGGTAGGGGTGAAAAGGGCACCCGGCGCGGCAGGGCACCCGGCGCTGCGTCGCGGGGTGCCCTACCCTGACCTGCTCAGTCCTCGCTGGGCGCGGCCGGGAGCTTCGCCTGGATGAGGTCCATGACGGTGGAGTCGGTCAGTGTGGTGACGTCCCCGAGCTGGCGGTTCTCGGCGACGTCGCGCAGCAGCCGGCGCATGATCTTGCCGGAGCGGGTCTTGGGAAGTTCCGCGACCGGCATGATCCGCTGGGGCTTGGCGATCGGGCCGAGGGTGGTGCCGACGTGGTTGCGCAGGTCGGCGACGAGGTGTTCGTCCTCGGCGTCGGCCGTGCCGCGCAGGATGACGAAGGCGACGATCGCCTGTCCGGTGGTCTCGTCGGCGGCGCCGACGACGGCCGCCTCGGCGACGGCCGGGTGGGAGACGAGCGCGGACTCGACCTCGGTGGTGGAGATGTTGTGGCCGGAGACGAGCATGACGTCGTCGACGCGGCCGAGGAGCCAGATGTCGCCGTCGTCGTCCTTCTTCGCGCCGTCGCCGGCGAAGTACCTGCCTTCGAAGCGAGCCCAGTAGGTGTCGAGGAAGCGCTGGTCGTCGCCCCAGATGGTGCGCAGCATCGACGGCCACGGCTCGGTGAGGACGAGGTAGCCGCCGCCGCCGTCGGGCACCTCGTTGGCCTCGTCGTCGACGACGGTGGCGGAGATGCCGGGCAGCGGCCGCTGTGCGGAGCCGGGCTTGGTGGCGGTGACGCCGGGCAGCGGCGAGATCATCATCGCGCCGGTCTCGGTCTGCCACCAGGTGTCCACGATCGGTGTCCGGTCGCCGCCGATGTGCTTGCGGTACCAGATCCAGGCCTCGGGATTGATCGGCTCACCGACCGAGCCGAGCACGCGCAGGGAGGAGAGGTCGAACTTGGCGGGGATGTCGTCGCCCCACTTCATGAACGTACGGATCGCGGTCGGCGCGGTGTACAGGATCGTCACGCCGTACTTCTGCACGATCTCCCAGAAGCGGCCCTGGTGCGGGGTGTCCGGGGTGCCCTCGTACATGACCTGCGTCGCGCCGTTGGCCAGCGGCCCGTAGACGATGTAGGAGTGCCCGGTGACCCAGCCGACGTCGGCGGTGCACCAGTAGACGTCCGTTTCGGGCTTCAGGTCGAAGACCGCGTGGTGGGTGTAGGCGGTCTGCGTGAGGTAGCCACCGGAGGTGTGCAGGATGCCCTTCGGCTTACCCGTGGTGCCGGAGGTGTAGAGGATGAACAGCGGGTGCTCCGCGCCGAACGCCTCCGGGGTGTGCTCCGCCGACTGACGCTCGACGATCTCGTGCCACCACACGTCACGCTCGCCGTTCCAGGCGACGTCCTGGCCCGTGCGCCGCACGACGAGGACATGCTCGACGTTGCCCGCGCGGTCGGCGGCGTCGTCGACGGCCGGCTTCAGCGCGGACGGCTTGCCGCGCCGGTATCCGCCGTCGGAGGTGATGACGACCTTGGCGTCCGCGTCCTGGATACGGGTGGCCAGCGCGTCCGCGGAGAAGCCGCCGAAGACGACCGAGTGCGCGGCGCCGATGCGGGCACAGGCCAGCATCGCGATCGCCGTCTCGGGGATCATCGGCATGTAGACGGCAACCCGGTCGCCGCGCTGCACCCCCAGCTCCAGCAGGGCGTTGGCGGCCTTCGACACCTCGTCCTTGAGCTCGGCGTAGGTGATGGCACGGCTGTCGCCGGGCTCGCCCTCGAAGTGGATGGCGACCCGGTCCCCGTTGCCGGCCTCCACATGCCGGTCGACGCAGTTGTAGGCGACGTTGAGCTCGCCGTCCTTGAACCACTTGGCGAACGGCGGGTTCGACCAGTCCAGCGTCTCGGTCGGCTCCTTGGCCCAGGTCAGCCGACGCGCCTGCTCGGCCCAGAAGCCGAGCCGGTCAGCCTTGGCCTGCTCGTACGCCTCCGCCGTGACGTTGGCGTCGGCCGCCAGATCGGCGGGCGGCGCGAACCTGCGCTCTTCCTTGAGCAGGTTGGAAAGTGAAGAAGACTCGCTCATGCGCCACTCTCCTCCCTCAGCAGGTTGGCCAAGGATTCGTTGCTCACGACATCTCCCTCTCGAAGGGTGTCCGTGTCCGTTGTGTCCCAGGCCACAGCTCATCAGACCCAAGGGCCCGGTGACAAGGCCCGACCGAAAATTGGTTTAGACCTATAGGGGTCGCCGCTGCTCGACTCGTTCTGCGGCGGCCGGAGGCCGACCCCTGGATCGACCCAGGGGTCATCCGTACCCACGGACACGGAGCGGACGGAGTTCAGCCGGTGTAATGCCTTTCACATCCCCGCCCGCGCCGCGAGACATCGGGGAGGCGTCGCGCCGGTTCAGGCCGGCACGCCCGCCTCTCCCACGTGGCCGAACAACTCACCGTCGCCAGAGGCCGCCTCGGTGAGCAGGTACGTCTGTGCCTCACCCACGTGGAAGTACAGCCCGTGCAGCTCCAGCGCCCCGCTCCGCAGGGCCTGGGCCACCGACTCGTGGGACCGCAGGTGCTCCAACTGCTGGACCACATTGGTCAGGCAGAGCTGCTCGACCGCGTCCACCGGCGCCCGCCCGGCCAGTCGGGCGCAGGGACGGCCGTCGTCGGCCATCCGCTCCAGGCTCGGCACACCGTGCCGCAGCCATCGCTGCAACGGGGTCCGCGCGCCGCCCGGTTCGGTGTCGAGCAGTGCCTGCATGGCGCCGCACCCGGAGTGCCCGCAGACCGTGATGGACCGTACCTTCAGCACGTCCACCGCGTACTCGATCGCGGCCGCCACCGAGTCGTCCCCGCTCTCCACGCCGGGTGGCGGTACGAGGTTGCCGACGTTGCGCACCACGAACAGGTCGCCCGGACCACTGGAGGTGATCATCGACGTGACCAGCCGGGAGTCGGCACAGGTGAGGAAGAGCTGGGTGGGCCGCTGCCCCTCCCGGGCCAGCCGCGCGAGCTCGCCCCGCACCAGGGGTGCCGTGTTGCGCTGGAACGCGCTGATGCCGCGGACCAGTTGATGCCCGCCCGGCTCGACGGACGTCCCCGGCTGCCTTTCCTCACCCGGCTCACCCTGCTCGCCTGGCCGGCTCGGCTGTTCCGGCTGCGACGGCTGCTTCGGCTCTCCTGGTTTCGCCGGCTCGGTGGACCCTGTCGTCTCCCTCTTCCCCCTCCTCTGGGCAGTTCCGGGCGTCTCTGTCGCTTGCGTTGGGCGTGCTGCGTCGGTCGACTTCGCAGATTGCGCTGTCAGTGATGTCGATGCCGATGCCGATGTCTGTGGTGTCTGTGGGGTCTGTGTCGCTTCCCGTGGTACTTCGCACTGGTGGTTGCGCCACGGCGTCCAGGGGCGGCAGCGGCAGTCGGCGATCGGAACCTCGCCGGCGCGAACGGGATCGAGAGCCGGGGAAGCGACCGAGTCACCTTCTCCGGCGCCGAGGACAGTGCCGATGTCGGTGCTGGTACTGCTGCGGAAGCCGACGCTTGCCTCGGTGTCCGCATCGGTTTCCGCCTCGACATCGGTACCGGTGTCGAGCCCCGTGCCGGAGCGGCGGCCGGTCAGCTCGACGGAGCCACCCCGGGCGGTGTGTGTCTTCTGCCAGTCCTGTAGGGCCTCGTACGCCGCGTGGTCCATGAAAGAGCCGTCCAACTCGACGACGACATGGGTGGCTTGGGGTACGAGATGCAGGATGCGGCTCAGCCGCGGCACGGCGAGGAACGTCAACTGGCCTCGTACGTGTACGTGATGGACTCCTTCCTTCTCGTGGTGTGTGATCCGGGTGCGGGCGAGGCGGTGCAGAGCGACGGCGACGGCCACGGCGATGCCGAGCGTCACGCCCTCCAGGACGCCGAGGGCGACCACGCCGAGGGTGGTGACGGCGTACACCAGCACCTCACGGTGGCGGGTCACCGTTCGAATGTGGTGCAGGGACACCATCTGGATGCCGACGGCCATCACCAGGGCGGCTAGTGAGGCCAGCGGGATGAGATCCAGGATCGGGACCATCAGCAGTGCGGCGACTACTACGAGAACGCCGTGCAGCATCGTCGAGTTCCGGCTCACGGCACCGGCTTGGACATTTGCCGAACTGCGCACGGCCACGCCCGCCACCGGCAGCCCGCCGAGTGCTCCGGAGACGATGTTGGCCGCGCCCTGGCCCAGCAGCTCGCGGTCCAGATCGGAGCGGCCGACGCGGGTGGAGCGGGCGCTGAGCAGGTCCGGCCGTGAGGCGATCAGCTTGTCCACGGCCACCGCGCCGAGCAGCGACTGCACGCTGCACACCAGGGTGGTGGTGAGGACGGCGGCCATGAGTCCGAGCACCGGTCCCTCCGGCAGCCCCGCCAGCGCGTGACTGCTCCAGGACGGCAGGTCCACCTTGGGCAGGGTGAGACCCGCGAGCGCGGCGGTGGCGGTTGCACCGGTGACGGCGACGAGTGCGGCGGGCACTCTCTGCACCAGGCGGCCCACCCGGCCGGGGATACGGGGCCAGAGCAGCAGCAGGGTCAGAGTCAGGGCGCTCACGGCCACGGCCGCCGGCTGTAGTCCGGCCAACTGGGCTGGCAGAGCACGGAGATTGTCGAGTACCGAACTCTGGGGGACGCCGCCGAGGACGACGTGCAGTTGGGCGACGGCGATGGTGACGCCGATTCCGGCGAGCATGCCGTGCACGATGGCGGGGCTGACGGCGAGGGCGGTGCGCGCCACGCGCAGACAGCCGAGACCCAGCTGGGCGAGTCCGGCGAGGACGGTGATGGCGCATGTCGTCCGCCAGCCGTAGCGCTGGATGAGGTCGGCGGTGACCACGGTCAGGCCGGCCGCGGGGCCGCTGACCTGGAGCGGCGCACCGCCGACCCACCCGGCGACGATCCCGCCGACGGCGGCGGCGACGAGACCGGCCTGGAGGGGCGCGCCGGTGGCGAGAGCGATGCCGAGGGACAGGGGCAGGGCGATGAGGAAGACCGCGATCGCGGCGGACACGTCGGCGCCCGCGATGCGGAAGTGGCGGTGCGGGGCCGGTGGGGGGCTGTGGGTCGGGTGGATGCGCTCGGTGCGCGTCGAGTGGTCGGTGCGGGTGGGGGCGCAGGCGGACATGGTTCCCGTCTCCTCCGGGGCAGCGCGGTCGCGGAACATGTGGTCCCCCCGGTTGGGCCGGGGGCGGTCGCGGCCGTGGGTCACGGCGTGCAGCGGCGGGATGAAATCAACGCTCGGTAAATAGATCGTAATGCAGAGTAAAGGCCAAGCATGGATTTTTGCGGCAAATGGGTCAGGTAATCACCTCAAAGCGTGAAGTGGCCTTTTTATCGGCTTGTCGTACTAATTCCCTCTCGCCCCCGTGCGACCTTGACGGCGCTGCCGGCTCGTCCCGGCGCGTCACCAGAGAACGCCCTCGTCGGCGTTGGCCGAGAGAAGGAAGAAGGTGGGCGGAAGATGGCCGCCACCCAGAGGATCGCCGCGGGCGCAGTCGTCGCCGCGGCTGTCGCCGCATCGCTCGCCGGTTGCGCGACGGGAACCGGGGGTTCCCACGGTTCCGGGGAGGGAGTGCCGGGCCCGCAGAAGGCCAAGCCGCTACCCGCCGCCCCCAAGAGTGCCGTCCGCCTGATCGGCGACGGCTCCACCGCGTACACCGGGGCGCAGCCCCACCTGCCCCGCCCCGAGCGGCTGAAGCCGGGCCAGAAGCCGCCGCAGTTCGTGGTCTTCTCCTGGGACGGCGCAGGCGAGGACAGCCAGAAGCTGTTCTCCCACTTCCGCCAGGTGTCCAAGGCCAACCACGCGACGATGACCTACTTCCTCAGCGGCGTGTACATGCTGCCGGAGGAGAAGGCCGACCTGTACAGGCCACCGCAGCACTCGCCGGGCCGTTCCGACATCGGCTTCAACGACGAGCAGGGCATCGTCGAGACCGTGAAGCAGCTGCGCCTGGCGTGGCTGGAGGGCAACGAGATCGGCACCCACTTCAACGGACACTTCTGCGGGAAGAACGGTGGCGTCGGTGAGTGGTCGGTCGAGGAGTGGAAGGACGAGATCGGCCAGGCCAAGCAGTTCGTGAGGACCTGGAAGACCAACACCGGCCTCCAGGACGCGGCTCCGCTGCCCTTCGACTACGACAAGGAGCTCATCGGCGCCCGTACCCCCTGCCTCGAGGGCCAGAAGAACTTCATGAAGGCCGCCCGCGAGCTGGGCTTCCGCTACGACACCAGTGGCGTCAACAACCAGGTGTGGCCCGGCAAGAAGCAGGGCCTGTGGGACCTGTCGATGCAGCTCGTGCCGTTCCCCGGCCACTCCTACGAGCAGCTCACCATGGACTACAACTTCATGGTCAACCAGTCCGGCAGCACGAGTCAGGGCGACCCCGACAAGCGCGCGTTCTGGGGTCGCCAGATGCGTGACGGCCTGCTCAAGGGCTTCGACCGGGCCTACTACGGCAACCGCGCACCGCTGATCATCGGCAACCACTTCGAGTCCTGGAACGGCGGCACGTACATGCGCGCCGTCGAGGAGGTCGTCGAGAACGTCTGCAACAAGCCGGATGTGCGCTGCGTGTCCTTCCGCCAGCTCGCCGACTGGCTGGACGCCCAGGACCCGAAGGCCCTGGCCAAGCTGCGGACGCTGGAGGTCGGCGAGTCCCCGAAGCCCGGCTGGGCGTCCTTCCTGTCCGGCAGCCCCGCCCCGGCTCCCAAGGGCGTGCCCGGGGCACCCGCGGTCGGGCAGTAGGCACCCGAGCCGACGGGTGCCGCAGCCAGGTGGTGACCCGGCGGCAAGCTTCACCGACTGGGTCCGTCACAGGAACCGTCACACAGGAACCGTCACGCGGAGGCCGTCACACGGACGCCGTGAGGCTTTCGCCGAGGACGAATCCGGGGTCGACCTGCGCCGCCAGGTCGACCCCGGTCCGTTCGTTACCCCAGGATTCGGCGTTCTTCAGGTGGAAGTGCACCATCTGCCGTGTGTAGCGCTCCCAGTCGCGCCTTTCGTACGCCGAATCGACGGTCGTCCGCAGCAGGCGAAGCGCCTGACGGTTGGTGTCCTCCAGGAGCTCGAACCGGGGCGGCCGGCCCTTCTCCATGGCACGCACCCAGTCCGAGTGGCCGACGGTCACGAGCAGGTCGTCCCCGACCTCCGCGCGCAGGAAGTCGACGTCGTCCTGGCCCTGCACCTTGTTGCCGACGACCTTCAGCTCGACGCCGAAGTCGCGGGCGTACTCCTTGTACTGGCGATAGACGGAGACTCCCTTCCGGGTCGGCTCGGCGACGAGGAACGTGATGTCGAAGCGGGTGAACATGCCGGAGGCGAAGGAGTCCGAGCCCGCGGTCATGTCGACCACGACGTACTCGTCAGGTCCGTCCACCAGATGGTTCAGGCACAGTTCCACCGCTCCTGTCTTGGAGTGGTAGCAGGAGACCCCCAGGTCGGCGTCCGTGAAGGGGCCTGTGACCATCAGACGAACGGTGCCGCCTTCGAGTTCCACCGGCCGGGCGCAGGCGTCGTACACCGGGTTGTTCTCGCGCACCCGCAGCAACCGGGAGCCCTCACCGGGCGGTGTCGTCTTGATCATCGTCTCGGTGGAGGCGACGCGAGGGTTGGAGCCGCGCAGGTAGTCCTTGATCAGCGGCAGCCGGTCGCCCATCGCGGGCAGTGCGGCGGCCTCCGCGTCGTCGAGGCCCAGAGCGGGCCCCAGGTGCTGGTTGATGTCCGCGTCGACCGCGATCACGGGCCCGCCGTCGGCGACGAGGTGGCGGATGAACAGGGAGGACAGGGTGGTCTTGCCGCTGCCACCCTTCCCGACGAAAGCAATTTTCATGTTCACCAAGGGTAGTGCGGTGATTGCCGTGCGTGGCGGGAGTGGGTGAAGAAGACCACTCCTTCGTGGGGTGCGCGCGCAGATTGCGTAATGTCGTACTCATGAGTACGACAGGCGCGTCCGCCGATCCGCTCGCGGCCCTGGGCTCCCTGCCCGGTGTGGCCGATTCCGTGGAGACCATGCGCAAGGCCGTGGACCGGGTCTACGGCCACCGTGTCATGCGTCGCCGCAGCACCGAGATCACCTCCGAGGCCGCACTGCGTGGCGCCCGCGGCTCGGCGGCTCTGTCCGGCGCGGACTGGGCACTGGAAGAGGTGCGTCGGCGTACCGACTTCGGCGCCGACGACGAGGCGCGCGTCATGGGCGCGGCTCTGCGGCTGTCGGCCGAGGCGGGCCAGTTGCTGTCCATCTGGCGGCAGTCGCCGCTGCGGGTGCTGGCGCGGCTGCATCTGGTGGCCGCGGCGACCAGCGATGACGAGGTCGGCCGTCCGCGACAGGCCGGTGAGGCGGTCGACGAGCCGCTGATCGAGCTGCCGCTGCCGGGCGCCGCCGAAGTGGCCGGCCGTCTCGAGGGGCTGTCCGAGCTGATTATCGCGGGAGGCTCCGCGCCCGCCCTGGTGACGGCCTCCGTCGTCCACGGCGAGCTGCTGGCCCTGCGCCCGTTCACCTCCCACAACGGCTTGGTCGCGCGGGCCGCCGAACGCATCGTCCTGATCGGCAGCGGCCTCGACCCCAAGTCGGTCTGCCCGGCCGAGGTCGGGCACGCCGAGCTGGGGCGAGCGGCCTATCTGGCGGCCCTGGACGGCTACGTCTCCGGCACCCCGGACGGCATGGCGGCCTGGATCGCGCACTGCGGCAGGGCGGTCGAGCTGGGCGCCCGCGAGTCGACGGCGGTGTGCGAGGCGTTGCAGCGCGGGGCGGCGTGAGCCCCCACGCGCGCGTGAGGCGCGAGTAAGGGAAATGCCCCTCGCGGGGGCCTCACAAAGGGTTGCGGCGGTACGAGTTCTCGTACCGCCGCTGGCATGCTCACCCGGTTACCAAGCGTCCTCGATATATTGCCCATCAGGCCGGGAACTTTGCCCGTGACCTGGTGCGGCTGGCCCGTAATCGACGGGTCGACGTCGCGTGGGTGCCCAGTGGTCATGCGCGGTCCGTGGGGCCAAATGCGTTATTAAGGTGATCCTCTCGGATGTCCTTGGTCTCGCGGGCCGTTAAGTCCTTTGTACTCCTGGGCCCCGACAAGCGGAAGTGCTGGCACCAGTTCTTTGCTTTGGCTCCCAAACAGGTCCTGAGCGGGCGTCCCTGAGGGGCGACGCACCACCCCCGCTCGCGGGTGCCAATTCAGACGGCCGCCGCCCGGCGCCGGTTCGCGTACCAGACGAGGCCCGCGGTGGCCGCCGCCGCTCCTATCGCCGCGGCCGCGACGAGCGCGGGGCGGGGCGGTACGGAGAACGAGGGGATCCGCTGCTTCAGGCGCACCGGCCGGTGGAAGTCGAGAATCGGCCACCCGCGTGCGACGGCCTCCCGCCGCAGGGTCCGGTCCGGGTTCACGGCGTGCGGGTGCCCCACTGTCTGCAGCATCGGCAGGTCGGTCGCCGAGTCGCTGTAGGCGTAACAGCGCGAGAGGTCGTACCCCTCGGACCCGGCCAGCTCCTTGATCGCCTCCGCTTTCGTCGGGCCGTAGGCGTAGTACTCGACCTCGCCGGTGAAGCAACCGTCCTCGCCCACGACCATGCGGGTGGCGACCACGCGGTCCGCGCCGAGCAGTTCGCCGATCGGCTCCACCACCTCGGCGCCCGACGTGGACACGATCACCACGTCACGGCCGGCCGTGTGGTGTTCCTCGATCAGGGAGGCCGCCTCGTCGTAGATCAGCGGGTCGATCAGGTCGTGAAGGGTCTCGGCCACGATCTCCTTGACCTGTTGGACGTTCCAGCCGCGCACGAGCGCGGACAGGTACTCGCGGGTCCGTTCCATCTGGTCGTGGTCCATACCGCCCACGAGGAAGACGAACTGGGCGTACGCGGTCCGCAGGGCGGCCCTGCGGTTGATCAGACCGCCTTGGTAGAAGGACTTGCTGAAGGTGAGCGTGCTCGACTTCGCAATGACCGTCTTGTCCAGGTCAAAGAAGGCCGCTGTGCGGGGCAAGGAGTGGTTTTCCACAACCATGAGCATAGGGGCAGCCCATTCGGCGTAAGGTGGGCGCGTGGGTTTGCCTGGGAAGGCTCTCGGGTACACCATGGAAGTCACGGATCGTTCGCGACCGTGCTAACGCGGTCCGACTCCTCCCCCCCCGAGTCGGCCGTGAAGGCGACCCCCGCTCTCCCCCCCGGCGGGGGTCGTCGCATGTCCGGGCGGGTTTTTCAGTTCTGAACGCGGCTACTCTGCCGCATCGAGGCGGCCACGGTCGCCTCTTTCGCTTGCCCACCCAATGTCACTTTGTGTAGCCGTCGGACTCCTCTGCGGAAGTCGCACAGCAGATGGTGCGGGGCTCGCCGGGATGGGTGACAGCGATATTCACAACCACCCGCTCGTCCACAGTTTTCCACCAAGATCCACATGATTTCCGGGCTCACTGCACCGTGATTCCAACGCGTCCGCTCCGGGCCGGCTTCACATGGCCGGTTCCGATTGCCGGGGGTGTTCGGCCGGATTCTGTCGGCCGTTCATATGGAGACCGGCTGCCGGTTCTTCACACGTTTGCGAATCGCGGGACCGCAGCGACTGCGCGCCCCGCAGTGAAGGGGGATGGAAATCGTGACCGGAGCCGTCACACACGACCCGCCGCCCACCACCGGAGGCGGACCGGGCAAGCCACTGATCGTCACGGAGGACGCGGGACTTCTCGACGACCTGCTGCGCCTGTGCGCCGCCGCCGGCGCCACACCGGAGGTGCACCACTCGGTGCCGCAACGCCGGGGGAGCTGGGAGTCGGCGCCACTCGTCCTGGTCGGCGACGACGCGGCACGCCGTGTCCGCGGGGCCGCCCGCAGGCGCGGAGTGGTCCTCGTCGGCCGGGACCAGGACGACTCCGGGGTGTGGCAGCGCGCCGTGGAGATCGGCGCCGACCACGTCCTGATGCTGCCCGACGGCGAACAGTGGCTGGTCGACCGCATCGCCGACGTAGCCGAGGGCGTGGGACGGCCCGCCCTCACCGTCGGCGTCATCGGCGGACGCGGCGGCGCCGGAGCCTCCACGCTCGCGTGCGCCCTCGCCGTCACCTCCGCGCGGGAAGGGCTGCGCACCCTTCTCGTCGACGCCGATCCACTCGGCGGCGGACTCGATGTCCTCCTCGGCGGCGAGAGCACGGAAGGTCTGCGCTGGCCCGCGTTCGCCGCCTCGCGCGGAAGGGTCGGCGGCAGCGCCCTGGAGGAGTCGCTGCCCAGGCTGCACTCGTTGCGGGTGCTCAGCTGGGACCGGGGCGACTGCGTGGCCGTCGCGCCCCAGGCCGTACGCGCGGTGCTGGCGGCGGCCCGGCGTCGGGGCGGCGCGGTCGTCGTCGACCTCCCGCGCCGCGTCGACGACGGCGTCGCCGAGATTCTCGCCCAGCTCGACCTCGGGCTCCTCGTGGTCCCCGCCGAACTGCGCGCCGTCGCGGCGGGCAAGCGCGTGGCCTCCGCCGTCGGCATGGTGCTGCGTGACCTGCGGGTGGCGGTGCGCGGCCCCTACGCGCCCGGGCTCGACGACAGTGAGGTGGCCCGCCTGCTCGGCCTGCCGTTGGCTGGGGAGGTGCCCGTCGAATCGGGGCTGCTGCGCCCGGACGGAGGCAAGTCGCCGCCTGGCGCGACCCCTCGCGGGCCGCTCGCGCGCTTCTGCAAGGAGTTCTGGGAGCGCGCGCTCACCGAGGCGGGTGGCTCATGAGCACGCCGGCCGGCCTCGAACGGGCGACGCCGACGGGGACGCTGCTCGACGGCGTACGGCAGTGGCTCGCCGACAGCGGCGCCGAACCGACACCCGCGCGCGTCGCGCAGGCGCTGCGCGAACAGGGGCGGGTCCTCGGGGACGCGGAGGTGCTCGGCGCGGCCGAGCAACTGCGGTCGGAGCTGATCGGCAGCGGGCCTCTGGAGCCTCTGCTCACCGACCCCAGGGTGACCGACGTACTGGTGTCCGCTCCGGACCGGGTCTGGGTCGACCGGGGCGGCGGTCTGGAACTCACCGGCGTCTCCTTCCCGGACGCCGCGGCCGTACGGCGCCTCGCGCAGCGTCTGGCCGCCGTGGCCGGACGGCGCCTGGACGACGCGCGGCCCTGGGTCGACGCCCGGTTGCCCGACGGGACGCGACTGCACGCGGTGCTGCCCCCGGTCGCCGTCGGCTGCACCTGTCTGTCGTTGCGCGTCGTACGGCCCCGGGCGTTCACGCTGGGCGAGCTGGTGACCGCGGGCACGGTGCCGCCGGGTGGCGACAGGGTGCTGCGGGATCTGCTGCGGGCACGGCTGTCCTTCCTGGTCAGCGGCGGCACCGGCAGCGGCAAGACGACCCTGCTGAGCGCGTTGCTGGGACTCGTCGGGCCGGGGGAGCGGATCGTGCTCGCCGAGGACTCGGCGGAGCTGCGACCGGATCACCCGCACGTCGTCCGCCTGGAGACCAGACCCGCCAACCAGGAAGGGGCGGGGCTCGTCACGCTCGAGGACCTGGTGCGGCAGGCCCTGCGGATGCGGCCCGACCGGATGGTCGTGGGCGAGGTGCGCGGGCCGGAGGTCGTCCATCTGCTGGCCGCGCTCAACACGGGCCACGAGGGCGGCTGCGGGACCGTCCACGCCAATGCCGCCGCGGACGTCCCCGCCCGGCTCGAGGCGCTCGGCACGGCGGCCGGGCTCGACCGGACCGCGCTGCACAGCCAGTTGGCTGCGGCCCTGTCGGTGGTCCTGCACCTCGTACGCGACCCCGCCGGGCGGCGGCGGATCGCCGAGGTGCACGTGCTGGAGCGGGACCCGTCCGGGCTGGTGAGGACCGTGCCGGCACTGCGATGGCGGGCGGACGCCTTCGCCTACGAGCGGGGATGGGAGCGGCTGCGGGAGTTGCTGCGGGGCGAGGCGAGCGAAGGGACGGGAACGTGATGAGTGAGATGCCGATGGCTGCGGTCGTGGCCTGCGCCGGAGCGGCGGCCTGGCTGATGGGTGGACCGTACTCAGGGGCCAGACGGGCGCAGTTGCTCCTGGCCGGCGGCGGTGTGGCCGGCAGCGGGCCCCCGCCGTGGCGCCGGCTCACCGGCGACCTCCGGAAGCTCTGCGGACGCTGGCGACCCGAATGGTGGGCACCGGTCGCCGGACTGATTCTGGCGCTGCTGGGCGGTTCGGTGCTGCCGGTCGTCGCGGGAGCGGCCGGGGTACCCCTGCTGCGCCGAGCGCGGCAGGCCGCCGAGACCCGGCGGGCGGGGGAGCGCCGAGGCGACGCGGTGATCGCGCTGTGCGCGGCGCTGGCCGGGGAGGTGCTCGCGGGCCGGCAGCCGGGGGAGGCGCTGCGGCGGGCCGCGCAGGACTCCGGGGGACTGGGCTCGGCGCAGCCCTCCGTGTTGGCGGCGGCACGGTTCGGCGGCGACGTGCCCAAGGCTCTCGCGGTCGCCGCCCGGCAACCGGGTGCCGACGGCCTGCTGGGACTGGCCGCGTGCTGGCGGGTGGCCGTGGACCAGGGCGCGGGTCTGGCCGCCGGACTCGACCGGCTGGAGGCGGCGTTACGGACGGAGCGCGATCAACGTGCTGATCTGAGAGCTCAGTTGGCCGGTCCTCGGGCCACGGTGGTGATGCTCGCCGGTCTGCCGGTCTTGGGCCTTGTGCTGGGTGCCGCGCTCGGAGCGGACCCGCTGCACGTCCTGCTGCACACCGGAGCGGGGCTGGGCTGTCTGCTCGTCGGCGGGGTGCTGGAGGGCGTGGGGATGTGGTGGGCGCTGCGGATCGTCCGCCACGCGGAAGCGAAGTGAGCGTGACGAGAGGAGGTGGGTGACGTGGACGGAGGGGGCGTGAGTGTGGAAGTTGTCCACAGGCTGGGGGTAACCGTGGGGATCGTGACGGCCCTCTGGTGGCTGACGCGGTGCTGGGAGACCGCGCGGCGCCGACGCGGGGCACGGCGGCGCCTGGCCGGACTGCTCGCCTCGGCCACGGCTGCGACCGCCCGAGGAGCCGGGCTGCGTACGGCCGTACTGCGTTGGCTTCCCGACGCGTTGGTCGTCGGTGCCGGCTGGGTGGTGGTCGGTGGCGTCGTCGGTCTCGTACTGGGGCTGATCGGCGCGGTGGTGCTGGGGCGGTGGCGTCGTCGGCAGCAGGCGGCGGGTGTGGTGAGCGAGGTGGACGCCCAGCTTGCGGCACGCCAACTCCCGCTCGCGGCGGACCTGCTGGCCGCGTGCATCGCGGCGGGCGCCGGCCCGGTGATCGCGGCGCAGGCCGTGGGTGAGGCCCTCGGCGGGCCCGTGGGCGAAGGGCTGTCGCGTGGTGCCGCCGAGGTGCGGTTGGGCGGCGAACCGGCCATCGCCTGGCGGAGGTTGGCCTCGATACCGGGCGCCGCGGCCTTGGCCCGGTTGTTGGAGCGGGCCGACGTCTCGGGACTGCCCGCGGCGGGACCGGTCGCCCGGCTCGCCGCGGACACCCGGGCCGACTGGGCGCGCGCCTCGACGGCTCGGGCCCGGCGGGCGGCCGTCATGGTCACCGTGCCGGTGGGGCTCTGCTTCCTGCCCGCCTTCATCGCGGTCGGTGTGCTGCCCATCGTGATCGGGCTCGCGGGCGGGGTGCTGGGAGGGAGCGGTCGATGAGGGCGTGGACAACGCGCACGCCGAAGCGCGACAGCGCGGGTGGCTGAAGAGCCGGCCGCTGACCAGCGGGTGGCCGAGCGCCGAGGGACCGAGCGGCGAATGGTCGAAACGAAGCAGCCGAACCAGAGACAGAGATCAACACTACGGAACCTCATGGGGGTTGAGATGTACAAGGCGGTGTGGGCGCGGCTGAGCGCCCTGGTGCGCAGGGTGCGGGTGCGTGCGGCGCGCGGTGACGCGGGGATGGTCACGTCCGAGTACGCGATGGGGATCGTGGCGGCCGTGGGATTCGCGGTGCTCCTCTACCAGGTGGTGACGAGCGAGGTGGTCGCCGCTCAGTTGCAGGCCATCGTGAAGCGGGCGCTCAGTGCGGGGGCGTGAGCGCGGACGGGAGCCTCGGCGCGCGTCGCGGTGGGCGTGTGCCGGGGACCGGGGGTTCGTGACGGCGGAGTCGGCCGTGGTGCTGCCGGTGCTGGTGGTGTTCGCGACGGCGCTGGTGTGGGGGCTGCTGGTCATGGCGGCCCAGATCCAGTGCGTGGACGCGGCCAGGACCGGCGCCCGCGCGGCGGCCCGGCAGGATCCGGCGGACGCGGTCCTCGAGGTGACCCGCGCGACGGCGCCGCGCGGGGCGGAGGTGACGATCAGCCGGGAGGGCGACCAGGTCCGCGTCGTGGTCGTGGCCAAGCCACCGGCGTTGCGCGGTCTGCCCTTCGAGGTGCGGGAAGAGGCCGTGGCGGCGGCGGAGGAGACCGTGGCGGCGGCGGAGGAGACCGTGGGGACGGCGGAGGAGACCGTGGGGACGGCGGAGTCGGCAGCGGGCACGAGGGAGGAGACCGTGGGAGGGGCTGAGAACGCCGTGGGGGCGGCTGAGAAGGCCGTAGGGGCGGCTGAGAAGGCCGTAGGGGCGGCTGAGAAGGCCCGGGGCGCGCCGGGTGATGCCCGCGTGCCAGATGTCCCCCGAGGCGTGCCAGATCCCGCCCGCGCGCCAGGTGACTCCCGAGGTGCGGCAGCAGACACCCAGCAGTCCCTGGGAGAAGCGCCGTGAGGGGCGTGGGGGGCGGAGATGGGGCCATGTGGGCCCGGGGCCTCGGTGGGCGGGTCCTCGGAGGGCGTCACGGGGACGCGGACCGCGGCTCCGCCACCGTCTGGAGTGTGGGTGCGATCGCCGTGCTGTGCGTGGTGTTCGCGATCGTGCTCGCCCTGGGACAGGCCGTGGCGGCCCGGCACCGTGCCGCCGGCGGCGCCGACCTCGCGGCACTGGCGGCCGCCGACCACGGGGCGGAGGGCGTCGCGCAGGCCTGCGACCGGGCGGACCGGGTGGCCCGGGCGCAGGGGGCGCGACTGGTGCGGTGCGTGGTCGTCGGCGGGATCTCGGACGTGACGGCGGCTTCCGGACAAGGGCTGTTCGCGGCCGAGGTCAGGGCGCGGGCGGGGCCTGCGGACGCGGTGCCGCCCCCGCACCTGCCCCCGCAGCCTCACCCGTCGCCGTCCCAGGACCCGACCTCGGCTCCGTCTCCGGGCCCGTCTCCGGCGCTGTCGGAGGCTCCCCCTCCTGGGTCTTCTCCTCGGGAGCCTCCCGCAGCAGTTCCGTGAGCAGACGAACGGCTCCCCTCTTGTGGAGTGGGTCGTTGCCGTTGCCGCACTTGGGGGACTGGATGCAGGACGGGCAGCCGGCTTCGCACTCGCAGGAGGCGATGGCCTGGCGGGTGGCGGTCAGCCAGGCGCGGGCCGTGTGGAAGGCCCGCTCCGCGAAGCCCGCGCCGCCGGGATGGCCGTCGTAGACGAAGACCGTCGGCAACAGGGTGTCGGGATGGAGGGGGACCGAGACGCCGCCGATGTCCCAGCGGTCGCAGGTCGCGAAGAGGGGCAGCATGCCGATCGAGGCGTGTTCGGCGGCGTGCAGGGCCCCGCCGAGGATCTCGGGGTTGATCCGGGCCGCGTCCAGTTGGTCCTCGGTCACCGTCCACCACACGGCGCGCGTGCGCAGTGTACGAGGAGGGAGGTCGAGTTTCGACTCGCCCATGACTTCACCGGTGATGACACGTCGACGCAGGAAGGAGACGACCTGGTTGGTGACTTCGACGGAGCCGTAGCACAACCGGCCCTGCCCCCAGGGGATCTCGACGTCCGTCTCCAGGACGGAGATCGAGGTCGTGTCGCGGGCCACGGTCGAATACGGGGGGCTGGCCTCCTCGACCAGGGCGACGGAGTCCTCCAGGTCCAGGGAACGCACGAGATAGGTGCGGCCCTGGTGGAGGTGGACGGCGCCCTCGTGGACGGCGGTGTGGGAGGAGCCCGCGTCGACCGTGCCGAGCAGCCGGCCGGTGCCGGCCTCGACGACCTGGACGGGCCGGCCGCCCTCGCCACGGATGTCCGTGAGGTCGGCGGCGCGTTCCCGGCGGGTCCAGTGCCAGGCCTTGGTCCGGCGGCGCAGCAGCTTCGCGGCCTCCAGCTGCGGCAGCAGGCCCTCGGCCTCGGGCCCGAACAAGGGCAGATCCTCCTCGGTCAGCGGGAGTTCCGCGGCCGCCGCGCACAGGTGCGGGGCCAGGACGTAGGGGTTGTCGGGGTCGAGCACGGTCGACTCGACCGGGCGGTCGAACAACGCTTCCGGATGATGGACCAGAAAGGTGTCCAGTGGATCGTCCCGGGCGATGAGCACCGCCAGCGCGCCCTGCCCGGACCGGCCCGCGCGGCCGGCCTGCTGCCACAGGGACGCGCGCGTGCCCGGGTAGCCGGCGATCAGGACGGCGTCGAGTCCGGAGACGTCGATGCCTAGCTCCAGGGCGGTGGTCGCGGCGAGGCCGAGGAGCTCGCCCGAGTGCAGGGCCTGCTCCAGGGCGCGTCGTTCCTCGGGGAGGTAACCGCCGCGATAGGCCGCGACACGCCGGGCGAGTGAGCGGTCGACCTCGGCGAGGCGTTCCTGGGCGATCACCGCGATCAGCTCGGCGCCACGCCGGGAGCGGACGAAGGCGACGGTACGTACGCCCTGGACGGCGAGGTCGGTCAGCAGGTCGGCGGTCTCGGCGGTGGCGGTACGCCGCACGGGTGCGCCCTTCTCACCCACCATCTCGGTGAGCGGGGGCTCCCAGAGGGCGAACACCAGTTCGCCGCGGGGGGAGGCGTCGTCGGCGACCTCGACGACCGGCAGGCCGGTGAGGCGCCCGGCGGCCACCGCGGGTTCGGCGGCCGTCGCGGAGGCCAGCAGGAAGACCGGGGAGGCGCCGTAGCGGGCGCACAGGCGGCGTAGCCGGCGCAGCACGTGGGCGACGTGGGAGCCGAACACGCCGCGGTAGGTGTGGCACTCGTCGATGACGACGTACTTCAGGGACTTCAGGAAGGAGGACCAGCGGGGGTGGGACGGGAGGATCCCGCGGTGCAGCATGTCCGGGTTGGTCAGGACGTAGTTGGCGTACTGGCGGATCCACTCCCGTTCCTCGAACGGGGTGTCGCCGTCGTACACGGCCGGTCGGACGGCGTTGCCCAGTGGTCGTGAAAGTTCCTTCACGGAACGGCACTGGTCCGCTGCCAAGGCCTTGGTGGGGGCCAGGTAGAGGGTGGTGGCCCCGCGGCCGTTCGGGGCCTCGGAGCCGTCCAGGAGGGCGGAGAGGACCGGTACCAGGTACGCCAGGGACTTGCCGGACGCGGTGCCCGTGGCGACGACCACGGACTCGCCGTCCAGGGCGTGCTCGGCGACCCGGGCCTGGTGGGCCCAGGGGTGTTCGATGCCGCAGGCCTGCACGGCCGCGATGACCTCGGGGCGAATCCGGTCCGGCCAGACGGCATGGCGGCCCGCACGCGGGGGCAAGTGCTCCGTATGAGTGATGCGCGACGCCCGGTTCGGTCCCGGGGCGAGCCGGTCCAGGACCGCGGCCGGGGACAGGCGGGGCACGGCCTCGGGCGAGGGTTGATCGGATCGGTGATTCTTGGCCATCGGCACCGAGTGTGTCACTGGCGTGACGGACAATGGGGCCAAGGCGTCGTGCACGCCTGCCGGTAAGTGATTGAATGCCATGGCGGCTGGCGTACCGTCCCGGGGACTCCTGCCCAGGTGTTCCGAGGGGCGACCGCTCGATAGCAAGGTGCTGGAGGATCCGTGGACCTGTCTCTGTCGACCCGTACCGTCGGCGATCGTACGGTCGTCGAGGTCGGTGGCGAAATCGACGTATATACCGCGCCCAAGTTGCGCGAGCAGCTGGTCGAGCTGGTGAACGACGGGAATTTCCACCTCGTCGTCGACATGGAGGGCGTGGACTTCCTCGACTCCACCGGGCTCGGCGTGCTGGTCGGCGGACTGAAGCGGGTGCGTGCCCATGAGGGCTCGCTCCGCCTGGTCTGCAACCAGGAGCGTATTTTGAAGATCTTCCGCATTACCGGTCTGACCAAGGTGTTCCCGATCCACACCTCGGTCGACGAAGCGGTCGCTGCCACCGACTGACCACGTCGTCCCGGGCCCGAGCGGCCCGGCACGGCTGGTTGAACAATGAGGGGGTCCGGGCTTGGTGGCCCGGCCCCCCGACAGCACGCCCGTAGTTCCGAGGGGGACGCATGGCCACCGTTGAACTCCGCTTCAGCGCGCTGCCCGAGCACGTCAGGACCGCCCGACTGGTGGCGGCAGCGGTGGCGCGCAGGGCCGGAGTGGACGAGGCCGTCCTCGACGAGGTCAGGCTCGCCGTCGGCGAGGCCTGCACCCGTGCCGTCGGACTGCATCAGACCGGTGGCATCACCGCGCCGGTGAAGGTGTCGCTGATCGAGGAGGAGAAGCAGTTCTCCATCGAGGTCGGCGACGAAGCGCCGCGCTCGGCGCCCGGTGACCGGGCGCCCGGCTCGGGCGCGGGCGTCGACGTGGAGGCCGAGGAGGACGAGATGGGCCTGGCGGTCATCAGCGGCCTCGTCGACGACGTCGAAGTCTCCGCGGGCGCGCACGGCGGGCTGATCCGCATGACCTGGCCGACCACGCCGGCGACCGCGACGCTGTCCTGACCCGAACCTCGCGATTCACTCACCCGAAGGGCCCTACCTCGTAGGGCCCTTCGGCATGTGCGGACCTCGGCGACCGCGCTTACAGTGGTTCCGTGAAATGAATCTTGGAATCTCGGTGCAGTGAATCTTGGTGTAGTGAATCTTGCCGCGAATATCGTGAATCAATTCACGAACCTGAATGCCTTGAAGCCATTACCGAGCGGGATCGTGCGAGTTTTGCATGCGAAGGCGGATTCCGCTTGCCGCACACTGTTTTGATCAGGTTCCGGTACCTACAATCCGTCCACATCTTGAGCTCAGCCCAAGCGTCAAGGAGGACGAATGGCGGGGCTTTCTACCCCTCATCGGTTGGACCACTCCACAACCTTCGCAGCCGCAGTGCTGACCGACGGCAATCGCCTGCTCGTGGTGGTCATCGCGGTCGTGGCCCTGGCCGCACTCGTGGTCGCGGGCGTACTGGTGCGCCAAGTGCTCGCGGCAGGCGAGGGCACCGACAGCATGAAGAAGATCGCGGCGGCGGTCCAGGAAGGCGCCAACGCGTATCTGTCCCGGCAACTGCGCACCCTCGGTGTCTTCGCCGTCGTGGTGTTCTTCCTGCTCTTGCTGCTGCCGGCGGACGACTGGAATCAGCGCGCCGGACGATCGGTGTTCTTCTTGATCGGCGCGGGCTTCTCCGCGGCCACCGGCTATATCGGCATGTGGCTCGCCGTGCGCAGTAATGTCCGCGTCGCCGCGGCGGCCCGGGAAGCGACTCCTGCGCAAGGTGAACCGGAAAAGGATCTCACCGCCGTCTCGCACAGGGCAATGAAGATCGCATTCCGCACGGGCGGCGTCGTGGGCATGTTCACGGTGGGGCTCGGTCTGCTCGGCGCCGCCTGCGTCGTGCTGGTGTACGCGGCCGACGCGCCGAAGGTGCTGGAGGGATTCGGACTCGGCGCGGCCCTCATCGCCATGTTCATGAGGGTGGGCGGCGGCATCTTCACCAAGGCCGCCGACGTCGGCGCCGACCTGGTCGGCAAGGTCGAGCAGGGCATTCCTGAGGACGACCCGCGCAATGCCGCGACCATCGCCGACAACGTGGGCGACAACGTCGGCGACTGCGCGGGCATGGCGGCCGACCTGTTCGAGTCGTACGCCGTGACCCTGGTCGCCGCGCTGATCCTCGGCAAGGCGGCCTTCGGCGACGCCGGGCTCGCCTTTCCGCTGCTCGTTCCCGCCATCGGCGTGCTCACGGCCATGGTCGGCATCTTCGCGGTCGCCCCGCGTCGCACCGACCGCAGTGGCATGACCGCGATCAACCGGGGCTTCTTCATCTCCGCGGCGATCTCGCTCGTGCTGGTCGCGGTGGCCGTCTTCCTCTATCTCCCCGGCAAGTACGCCGACCTCGACGGCGTCACCGACGCGGCGATCCACGGCAAGGACGGCGACCCGCGCGTCCTCGCCCTCGTCGCGGTGGCGATCGGCATCGTCCTGGCCGCGGTCATCCAGCAGTTGACGGGCTACTTCACCGAGACCACCCGCCGACCCGTGCGCGACATCGGCAAGTCGTCGCTGACGGGCCCCGCCACCGTCGTCCTCGCCGGTATCTCCGTCGGCCTCGAATCGGCCGTCTACACAGCCTTGTTGATCGGCCTGGGGGTGTATGGGGCCTTCCTGCTCGGCGGTACGTCGATCATGCTGGCGCTGTTCGCGGTGGCGCTGGCCGGCACCGGTCTGCTCACCACGGTCGGCGTGATCGTCGCCATGGACACCTTCGGGCCGGTCTCCGACAACGCGCAGGGCATCGCCGAGATGTCCGGTGACGTCCAGGGCGCGGGCGCGCAGGTGCTCACCAACCTCGACGCCGTCGGCAACACGACCAAGGCCATCACCAAGGGCATCGCCATCGCCACCGCCGTCCTGGCGGCGTCGGCGCTCTTCGGGTCCTACCGGGACGCCATCACGACGGGTGCGCAGGACGTCGGGGAGAAGCTCTCCGGCGCGGGCGCCCCGATGAGCCTGATGATGGACATCTCGCAGCCCAACAACCTCGTCGGCCTCATCGCGGGCGCGGCGGTCGTCTTCCTCTTCTCGGGGCTGGCGATCAACGCGGTGTCGCGGTCGGCGGGTTCCGTGGTGTTCGAGGTGCGGCGGCAGTTCCGCGAGCACCCCGGGATCATGGACTACAGCGAGGAGCCGGAGTACGGCAAGGTCGTCGACATCTGCACCCGGGACGCCCTGCGCGAGCTGGCCACCCCTGGGCTGCTCGCCGTGCTGGCGCCCATCTTCATCGGGTTCACGCTCGGAGTCGGCGCACTCGGCGCGTTCCTGGCGGGCGCGATCGGCTCCGGCACGCTGATGGCCGTCTTCCTCGCCAACTCCGGCGGCGCCTGGGACAACGCCAAGAAACTCGTCGAGGACGGTCACCATGGCGGCAAGGGCAGCGAGGCCCATGCGGCCACGGTGATCGGGGACACGGTCGGCGACCCGTTCAAGGACACCGCCGGCCCCGCGATCAACCCGCTGCTGAAGGTCATGAACCTCGTGGCGCTGCTCATCGCGCCCGCCGTGATCAAGTTCAGCTACGGCGAGGACAAGAGCATCGGCGTGCGGATCCTGATCGCGGTCCTGGCACTCGCGGTCATCGTGGTGGCCGTGTACATCTCCAAGCGGCGCGGGATCGCCGTGGGTGACGAAGACAACGCCGATTCTTCGTCCAAGTCCGCCGATCCGGCGGTGATTTCGTAGACCAGCCCACCGTGGCCCAGTTCAAGGGGCGGGCGGGTGGCGCGCGTTGTCGCGTCGCCCGCCCGTTGTGTTGAGTATGTGCCCGAGCCGTGAGCCTTCTCTCTCCTGGTGCAAATGGCTTTAATAATCCACATAGCGGACATTCGTTCTGGGGTTCTCGCCCGGTTGCCGTGTATGTTCCGGGGCCGAGAGCCATGGAAGGGACCAACCCGGTGAACAAGAAGCTCGCGGCCGTGATGTCCGGCGGTGCGGTACTGGTACTGGCGCTGACCGGATGCAGCAGCGACGACGACGGCAACAAGGAGCTCGACGCCTGGGCCAAGCAGGTCTGCGACGCGCTGCCTGCCCAGGACGCGAAGGTCGACGCGGCCAACGCCGCGATCAAGCAGGCCGCCACGGACAACAACGCTCCGGCGAACGTCCAGAAGACCGACTCGCAGGCCTTCCAGGACATGTCCGACGCCTACGGGGCGCTCGCCCAGGCCGTCCAGAAGGCCGGGACGCCGCCCGGCGTCGACGACGGCGAGAAGAAGCAGAAGGACGCCGTCTCGGCGCTCACCACCCTCTCCACCTCCTACGCGGGACTGAAGAAGCAGGTCGACGCGCTGGACACGAAGGACCAGGCGAAGTTCGCCGACGGTCTCCAGGACATCGCCACCGACCTCGGCGAGCTCAGCAAGAGCGGCAACACCGCGCTGAAGAACCTCGAGCAGGGCGACGTCAAGAACGCCATGGCCAACCAGGCCAGCTGCAAGAAGGTGGCCACCTCCGCCTCGGCCCGCGCGACGACCAGCTGAGGCCGCGCGGCTCAGAGCGATCCGGGGGAACGCGCGCCGAGTGGTGACGGGAGACAATGGGGGGCGTGAGTAACGCCACCCTCTCCCCCCTGCCCTCCGCCGACCGCCCCGACGTGGCCGCCCGGCTGCGCGAGGCGCTGCTCGCGGCCTCCTTCACCGCGGACGGTCTCCTCGACCTGCTCGGCGCACCCGCCTACGCCGCCCTGGCCCGCAGCGAGACCGTCCCCGCGCTGCGCGCGACCCGCGGGGACACGCCGCTGGAGACACTCGTCCGCCTCTTCCTGCTCCAGCAGCCCGTGCCGCACGCGCGCGTGGAGGAGTTCCTGCCCGTACGCGCGTGCGTGGAGAGCGGCTGGCTGGTCCCCACGGGTGAGGACGAGGTCGCCGCGACCGTGGACGTACGGCCGTACGGCGGGCCGGGCGGCGAGGACTGGTTCATCGTTTCCGACCTCGGGTGCGCGGTCGGTGGCGCGGGCGGCAGCGGAAGCGAAGGCGGCCAGGCGGACACCGCTGTCGTCCTCGGGGTCGGCGGCGCGTCGACGACCCTCGCCGGTATCACCGTGCGCATGCCCGTCTCCGCCGCCCTCGACCTCGGCACCGGCTCCGGCATCCAGGCGCTGCACGCCGCCCAGCACGCCACGCGCGTGACGGCGACCGACCTCAACCCGCGCGCGCTGCACATCACCGCGCTCACGCTCGCGCTGTCCGGGGCGCCGGCGGCGGATCTGCGCGAGGGCTCGCTGTTCGAACCGGTCCGGGACGACGAGACGTACGACCTGATCGTGTCGAATCCGCCGTTCGTGATCTCGCCGGGCGCCCGGCTGACCTACCGGGACGGCGGGATGGGCGGGGACGATCTGTGCCGCTCGCTCGTTCAAGGGGCGGGGGAGCGGCTGAGCGAGGGCGGGTTCGCCCAGTTCCTCGCCAACTGGCAGCACGTGGAAGGGGAGAACTGGCAGGACCGGCTCAGGTCGTGGGTGCCGCGCGGGTGCGACGCGTGGATCGTGCAGCGTGAGGTGCAGGACGTCACGCAGTACGCGGAGCTGTGGCTGAGGGACGCCGGTGATCACCGTGGCGACCAGGCCGAGTACCAGGCGCACTACGACACCTGGCTGGACGAGTTCGAGGCGCGCAAGGTCAAGGCCGTCGGCTTCGGCTGGATCACGCTGCGCAGGACGACGGCCGCGGAGCCCGTGATCACGGTCGAGGAGTGGCCGCACTCGGTCGAACAGCCGCTTGGCGACGCGGTCCTGGCGCACTTCCGACGGCTGGACTATCTGCGTGCCCATGACGACGCGGCTCTGCTCGCCGGGCGCTTCCGGCTGGTCACGGAGGTCGTCCAGGAGCAGGTCGGGCTGCCCGGCGCCGAGGACCCGGAGCACGTCGTGCTGCGCCAGCACCGCGGCATGCGCCGGGCCACCAAGGTGGACACGGTCGGCGCGGGCTTCGCCGGCGTGTGCGACGGCTCGCTCAGTGCGGGCCGGATTCTCGACGCCATCGCCCAACTCGTCGGCGAGGATCCGGTGTTGCTGCGGGACCGCACTCCGGCTCAGATCCGCCTTCTGGTGGAGCAGGGTTTCCTCGAACCGGCGGAGTGACCCGAGCGGATCCGGCCGTATCCGGCCGGATCCGGATGGCCCCGGATGGCCCGGACCGGCGGAGCCGGCTACCGGATGCCATCCGGAGCGTCACTCGGGGCGTCATGTGGGATGTCACCCGGGATGTCATCCGGAACACACATCGCCCGCGTCGTAGTCGGGAACATTGCCCGTGACGCCGTCCGGGGGTCCTCAGCGTCGTCGTCGGGGACATCGCACGTGACGCCGTGCGGGACGTCCTCCGTGACGCCGTGCGGGACGTCCTCCGTGACGCCGTGCGGGACGTCCTCCGTGACGCCGTGCGGGACGTCCTCCGTGACGCCGTGCGGGACGTCCTCCGTGACGCCGTGCGGGATGTCCTCCGGAACGTCTTTTGGTGCGCGGTCCGCTCGCGCCGCACCAGCCGCTCCCGCCCGTCTTTGCCCGCTCTCCATGTTTCCTTCGCGCTCGGCGCCGTTCGTCGAGATCGTATGCAATGTGAGCCGACCGACGCCGACGCCGACGACCACGACGCCGCCGCCGGCGGTGCAGACGGCGAAGTCGGCCGGATATGCCTGCACCCGGGTCGGTGTGCTCCGCCGCACTTCGGACCGCCCGGGCCTCCGCTGCGGGGGCGGTCGCCCGCGCCCCGACCGCACCCGCCCGACGGCTCGCCGGGGCCTCCGGCCCCATCCGTGACCCCGGCGTTCACCTCGGGTTCGCCGGGGCGCCGCCCGCGCGTGACAGCCTCCCGTGGCCGGGGCAGGTGCAGGCCGAGCAGCAGGGGCGGGGACGATCATGGAGAGCGGGCCGACGATCTTCACGGGAACGGTGTTCGCCCTGTTCGGGGCCGCACTGCTGATGTGGACCACGATCCGGGTACGACACCGTGAACCCGTGGCCCAAGATGTGAGCCCCGTCGCATCGGCGACCCTGGCGACGCTGGCCTCCGTCGGCGCGCTCGCCGTCGGGGTGTGGTGCTTCACCCGGCTCTGAAGCCGCCTCCGTGCCCACCTGTGGAAGTGCCTACGAGGCCGACTCCGAGGCCGCCTTCACGGATCTCGCCGGACGGCCGTTCGAACCGCGTGATCGTGGCCGCGCCGGTAAAGGGGAAGACGCGTTCCGGTCGTACGGAAAAGGGCCGGTCGGTACTCCGGGCGGCAGGAATGGCGGTAGTCGGGTTACCGTTCGAGTGGCCGTTGCGGGCTTTTCCCGTTTGACACGGGGGCGGGATGTACCGTCACACTCCGCAGCGTCACCATGACCCGACCCCGGGAGCAAGGCCTGGGTGAGGCCCCAGCGTCGACCGGAGAGATGAGCGAAGTTGTCCCCGACCAGCGAGACCGCGAAGGGCGGCCGCCGACTCGTGATCGTCGAGTCGCCTGCCAAGGCGAAGACGATCAAGGGTTACCTCGGCCCCGGCTACATCGTCGAGGCCAGCGTCGGGCACATCCGTGACCTTCCCAACGGCGCCGCGGAGGTGCCGGACCAGTACACGGGCGAGGTCCGCCGTCTCGGTGTGGACGTCGAACACGACTTCCAGCCGATCTATGTGGTCAACGCCGACAAGCGGGCGCAGGTCAAGAAGCTCAAGGATCTCCTCAAGGAATCCGACGAGCTCTTCCTCGCCACCGATGAGGACCGCGAGGGCGAGGCGATCGCCTGGCACCTCCAGGAGGTCCTCAAGCCCAAGATCCCGGTCAAGCGGATGGTCTTCCACGAGATCACCAAGGACGCGATCCGGGCCGCCGTCGCCAACCCGCGCCAGCTCAACCAGAAGCTCGTCGACGCCCAGGAGACCCGCCGCATCCTCGACCGTCTCTACGGCTACGAGGTCTCGCCGGTCCTGTGGAAGAAGGTCATGCCGCGCCTGTCGGCCGGCCGTGTCCAGTCCGTCGCCACCCGTCTCGTCGTGGAGCGGGAACGCGAGCGCATCGCGTTTCGTTCTGCTGAGTACTGGGACCTGACGGGCACCTTCTCGACCGGCCGCACCGGGGACGTGTCGGACCCGTCGTCGCTGGTCGCGCGCCTCCAGACCGTCGACGGCAGGCGGGTCGCGCAGGGTCGCGACTTCGACTCCCTGGGACAACTCAAGAGCGCGAACATCCTCCACCTCGACGAGGCGAACGCCCGCGCCCTGGCCGTCGCCCTCGAGAACACACGGTTCGCCGTCCGGTCCGTCGAGTCGAAGCCCTACCGTCGCTCGCCGTACGCCCCGTTCCGTACGACGACGCTTCAGCAGGAGGCCAGCCGCAAGCTCGGTTTCGGCGCGAAGGCCACCATGCAGGTCGCGCAGAAGCTGTACGAGAACGGCTACATCACGTACATGCGTACGGACTCCACGACGCTGAGCGAGACGGCGATCACCGCCGCCCGCGCCCAGGTCACGCAGCTGTACGGCGCCGACTACCTGCCGCCCCAGCCGCGCACGTACGCCGGCAAGGTCAAGAACGCGCAGGAGGCGCACGAGGCGATTCGCCCGTCGGGTGATCGTTTCCGCACGCCCGCCGAGACGGGTCTGACCGGCGACCAGTTCAAGCTCTACGAGCTGATCTGGAAGCGGACGGTCGCCTCCCAGATGAAGGACGCGACCGGCAACAGCGTCACGGTGAAGATCGGCGGCCTCGCGGCCGACGGCCGGGACGTCGAGTTCAGCGCCTCCGGCAAGACGATCACCTTCCATGGCTTCCTGAAGGCGTACGTCGAGGGCGCCGACGACCCGAACGCGGAGCTGGACGACCGTGAGCGCCGGCTGCCCCAGGTCGGCGAGGGCGACCCGCTGACCGCCGAGGAGATCACGGTCGACGGGCACGCCACCAAGCCCCCGGCCCGCTACACCGAGGCCAGCCTGGTCAAGGAGCTCGAAGAGCGCGAGATCGGCCGCCCTTCGACGTACGCGTCGATCATCGGCACGATCCTCGACCGCGGTTACGTCTTCAAGAAGGGCACGGCACTCGTGCCGTCCTTCCTGTCCTTCGCCGTGGTCAACCTCCTGGAGAAGCACTTCGGCCGTCTGGTCGACTACGACTTCACCGCGCGGATGGAGGACGACCTCGACCGCATCGCCCGCGGTGAGGCGCAGGCCGTGCCGTGGCTGAAGCGGTTCTACTTCGGCGAAGGCGCGGGCCACGGCGGCGCGGCCGAGGCAGGCAACGGCGACGGGGACCACCTCGGCGGCCTCAAGGAGCTGGTGACCGACCTGGGCGCGATCGACGCGCGTGAGGTGTCGTCGTTCCCGGTGGGCAACGACATCGTGCTGCGGGTCGGGCGCTACGGCCCCTACATCGAGCGCGGGGAGAAGGACGCCGAGGGCCACCAGCGGGCGGACGTGCCCGAGGACCTGGCCCCGGACGAGCTGTCCGTCGAACTCGCGGAGGAGCTGCTCGCCAAGCCGAGCGGCGACTTCGAGCTCGGTGCCGACCCGGAGAGCGGCCACCAGATCATCGCCCGGGACGGCCGCTACGGCCCGTACGTCACCGAGGTGCTTCCCGAGGGCACCCCGAAGACCGGCAAGAACGCCGTGAAGCCGCGTACGGCCTCGCTGTTCAAGTCGATGTCGCTGGACACGGTGACGCTGGCGGACGCCCTCAAGCTGATGTCGCTGCCGCGTGTCGTCGGCGCCGACGCGGAGGGCGTGGAGATCACCGCGCAGAACGGCCGCTACGGCCCGTACCTGAAGAAGGGCACGGACTCGCGGTCCCTCCAGACCGAGGACCAGCTCTTCACGATCACCCTCGAAGAGGCGCTGGAGATCTACTCCCAGCCCAAGCAGCGTGGCCGGGCGGCCGCCAAGCCGCCGCTGAAGGAGCTGGGCACGGACCCGGTCAGCGGACAGCCGGTCGTCGTCAAGGACGGCCGCTTCGGGCCGTACGTCACCGACGGGGAGACCAACGCGACCCTGCGCTCCGGTGACAGCGTCGAGGAGATCACCCCGGAGCGCGGCTTCGAGCTGCTCGCCGAGAAGCGCGCCAAGGCACCGGCCAAGAAGACGGCCAAGAAGGCGCCCGCGAAGAAGGCGACGGCGAAGAAGGCGGCCCCGGCGAAGAAGACGGCCGCCAAGAAGACCGCCGCGAAGACGACCACGGCCAAGAAGACGACGGCGAAGAAGACGACGGCGAAGAAAGCGACGGCTTCCCCGGCTTCGTCGGAGGAGTGATCGCACGGCTGATCGCACGGCCGGCACCCGGCTGGTCACCTGACGGATCGGGTGCCTGAGGGATCGGGTGCCTGACGATCGAGTGCCTGCCGGTACGACCGGCCGGACGTCTGATCGGCGACGGAGCCCGTCACCGTTCCACCACGGCGGTTCGTCAAACCAACGCCCCGGCATCACTTTGGTGTCGGGGCGGTCGCACGCGTGGACGGGGGCGACAGGGTGTCAGTCGCGGCCGATAGGCTGAAAGCATGACGCGAGCCGAGCAGCCAACGGCCCACCACCCGGCACCGGACGACGCCTTGGTGGCGGACTCCCGCGAGCGCGCTGTGCGCGCCCTGTTGCGCGAGCCGCAGCTCAAGCGGCTCTGGAGCGCACAGCTGGTGAGCGGGGTGGGTGACACCCTCGCACTCCTGGTGTTCGTCCTCCTCGTCCTCCAGGCGGCCATCGTGGAGGGCTCCTTCGGGGGCGGCTACCGCGGCGTGGCCTTCGCGGTGGCGACCGTCTTCGCGGTGCGGATTCTGGCCACCCTCCTCTTCGGTGCCGTCCTCCTGGGCCCACTGACCTCATTGACCTCGCCGGACGGCCCGCTCGACCGCCGCTGGACCATGGTCGGCGCGGACGGTGTGCGCGCCGCGCTGCTGATCGTCGCGCCGCTGTGGATCGACTGGACGCCGGACGACGCGCTGGCCCTGCTGCTCGTCACGGTGTTCGTGACCGGGGTGGCCGAGCGGTTCTGGACGGTCGCCCGCGAGAGCGCGTCCCCGGCCCTGCTGCCCGCCCCGCCGCTGGAGGGCGCGACCGTCCGGCCGTTGCCTGACCACATGGACGCCCTGCGCCGCCTGTCGCTGCGCACGGGCTTCGTGACGATCCCGCTGGGCGCGGCCACGCTGGTCGTCGCGGCACTGTTCAACAATCTTCTGGGCGCCGGGATCGACTGGTTCGGACAGCACCAGGCGGCCCTCGCCTCGTATGTCGCCGGAGGGCTCTTCGCCGGGTCGCTGTCCATCGTGACCTTCCTCGAACTGCCCGGACTGCGCACCCCGCGCGCGCGGTCGCCGCTCGAGGGGCTGCGCCGGCCCAGGACCGCCACCGGCGTCGACGCGGGCCGCACCGGCGCGATCCCGCTGCTGGTCCTCGCCTGCGCCGCCGTCGCCGGGGCGATCGCCGCCGCCGTCGCCGTGGCCGTGCTGCACGCCAAGGACCTGGGCGGCGGTCCGGTCATGTACGGGTTGTTCGTGCTCGCGCTGACCGGCGGGGTCGTCGTCGGCGTCCGTACGGCGCCGAAGGTGCTGGTGTCGCTGTCGCGGCGTCGGCTGCTCGCGCTGGCCATCGCCTTCACCGGCGTGGCGCTGCTGGCCGCCGGGCTGGTCCCGGACGTCACCAGCGTGCTGCTGATCCTGGTCCTGGCCGGCGTCGGCGCGGGCGTCGCCGCCAACACCGGGCACGCCCTGCTCGACCAGGAGACCGAGGAACACCGCCGGGCGCGGACGACGGAGCACCTGCACGCCGTCGTACGGGTCGTGGTGGCGCTGGGCGCGGTGATCGCCCCGCTGGTGGCGGCGCTCATCGGGCCGCACCGGCTGGAAAGCGGCAAGTTCGTCTTCGCGCACGGCGGGGCGGCGTTCACGCTGATGCTCGTCGGCGCGCTGCTGCTGCCGGTGGCCGCGCTGGTGCTGGCCAAGGTCGACGACCGTTCCGGCGTCCCCCTGCGGCAGGACCTGCGGGACGCGCTGCTCGGCGGCGACGACCCGGTGCAGACCTCGGTCGGGACCGGCTTCTTCATCGCCCTGGAGGGCGGTGACGGCGCCGGAAAGTCCACCCAGGCCGAGGCGCTCGCCGAGTGGATCAGGGCCAAGGGCCACGAGGTCGTCCTCACGCGGGAGCCGGGGGCCACGCCCGTGGGCAAGCGGCTGCGTTCGATCCTGCTGGACGTCTCCAGCGCCGGGCTCTCGCACCGCGCGGAGGCGCTGCTGTACGCGGCGGACCGCGCGGAGCACGTCGACACGGTCGTGCGGCCCGCTCTGGAGCGCGGCGCGGTCGTCATCACCGACCGGTACATCGACTCGTCCGTGGCCTACCAGGGCGCGGGCCGCGACCTGTCCCCGACCGAGATCGCGCGGATCTCGCGCTGGGCGACGAACGGCCTGGTCCCGCATCTGACGGTCCTGCTGGACGTGTCGCCGGAGGCCGCCCGCGAACGGTTCACGGAGGCGCCGGACCGGCTGGAGTCGGAGCCGGCCGAGTTCCACACGCGCGTGCGCTCCGGTTTCCTCACGCTGGCCGCCGCCGACCCGGGCCGCTACCTGGTGGTCGACGCGGCCCAGGAGCCCGAGGCGGTCACGACCGCCGTCCGGCACCGGCTCGACCAGCTGCTGCCCCTGTCCGAGGCCGAGATCAAGGCCCAGGAGGAGGCGCGCAGGAAGGCCGAGGAAGAGGCCCGCCGCAAGGCCGAGGAGGAGGCCGCCCGCAAGGCCGAGGAGGAGCGCCTGGAGCGCGAGCGCCAGGAGCAGCTCGCCAAGCTGCGCGCCGAGGAGGAGGAGCGCAAGCGGCGCGAGCTGGAGGAGGCGCAGCGGCGCGAGGCCGAACGGCAGGCCGAGGAGGCGCGGCTGCGCGCCGAGGAAGCACGCAGGCGTGCCGAGGAGGAGCGGGTCCGGCTCCTCGCGGAGGAGAAGGCCCGCGCCGAGGAGGAGGCCCGCCGCAAGGCGGAGGAGGAGCGGCGCCGCCGGCAGGCCGAGGAGGAGGCGCGGCTGCGTGCCGAGGCCGATGCCCGGCGCCTGGAGAAGCAGCGGAAGGCCGAGGAGGCGCTGCTGCGGGCCGAGCAGGCCCGGCGCGCGGCGGAGCAGGCCGCCGCCGCGGCTCAGGTCGGACCCAAGCCGGCGCGCCCCACGGCGACCGCGGCTTCGGCGGCTCCGGCGGTCCCGCCGGAGGCGGTGACCGTGCCGACGCCGGTGGTGACTCCGACGAACGCGTCGGGCGGGCCGGTGGACGAGACGGCGGTGCTGCCGCCGATCCGCATGGACAAGGAGCCCGAGCAGCCCTCCAGGACGTCCGGCAACGCGTCCGGATCCGGGGAGCGGCAGGGCTCCGCGGGCGGTGCCGACGCCGAGGTGACGGCCGAGCTGCCGCAGCCCTCGATTCCGCCGGGGGCCGCGGACGAGACGGCGGTCCTGCCTCCGGTGCGCGGCGACGGCTCCGAGGACGAGACGGCCGTGCTGCCTCCGGTGCGCGACGAGAGCCCTGCCGACGAGACGGCCGTGCTGCCTCCGGTCCGGGACCAGAACCCGTCGGACCGGGTGCCGCCGGGGTACTTCCGCGACGAGCGCGACGAACAGGGCGAGCTGGGCCAAGCGCGGCCGGACGGGGCCGACGACCGTACGCGCGAGCTGCCGCAGGTCGACGAGGAGGGCACGCCCCGCCAACGCCCCCGGCCGGACTGGGCCGAGGAGACCCCGCTGGACGATCTGCCGACGCTGGCGGACGAACTGCTGGGCCCGCGCCGGGACGAGGACGGGAACGACGAGGGCCGCGGGCGGGGCCGACGCCGCTGAGCGTTCCGGCACCGCCGGTCGTCCCGCCGCCGGTCTGCGGCGGGACGCCGACCTCACCCGTGGCTCGATTGTCAGTGGCTCCCCGCACAATGGAAGCCGCAACGCGAAACGTGACGAAAGGGCGGCGTGACGCATGACCGTGTGGGACGACCTCGTCGGGCAGGAGAAGGTGAGCGAGCAGCTCGCCGCTGCCGCTCGTGACGCCGACGCGCTCGTCACCGCGGCCGGCGCCGCCACCCCGCCGCCCGAGACGTCGAAGATGACGCACGCCTGGCTGATCACCGGCCCGCCCGGGGCCGGTCGCGGCCAGGTGGCGCGGGCCTTCGCCGCCGCCCTCCAGTGCGTGAGCCCGGACCGGGCGCTCGGCGGCGTCCCGGGCTGCGGGTTCTGCGACGGCTGTCATACGGCGCTCATCGGCACCCACGCCGACGTCAACACCGTCGCCGCGGTCGGTTCGCAGATCCTCGCCGAGGACATGCGCGACACGGTCCGTAAGTCGTACACCTCGCCCGCCACGGGCCGCTGGCAGATCATCCTCGTCGAGGACGCCGAGCGGCTGAACGAGAAGTCCGCCAATGCCGTCCTCAAGGCCGTCGAGGAGCCCGCCCCGCGGACGGTCTGGCTGCTCTGCGCGCCCTCCCTGGAGGACGTGCTGCCCACGATCCGCTCCCGCTGCCGGCACCTGAACCTGCGCACGCCCTCCGTCGACGCCGTCGCCGACATGCTCATCCGGCGCGAGGGCATCGAGCCGGCCGTCGCCGAGGCCGCCGCCCGGGCCACGCAGGGGCATGTCGACCGGGCCCGTCGGCTGGCCACCGACCCCGCCGCCCGCGAGCGCCGCGCGGCCGTGCTGAAGCTGCCCTTGCGCGTCGACGACGTCGGCGGCTGTCTCCGTGCCGCCCAGGAGCTGGTCGACGCGGCGACCGAGGACGCCAAGCAGCTCGCGGAGGAGATGGACGGCAAGGAGACCGAGGAGCTGAAGGCTGCGATGGGCGCGGCCCAGGGCGGCCGGATGCCACGCGGCACGGCGGGCGTGATGAAGGACCTGGAGGACAAGCAGAAGCGCCGCAGGACGCGTACGCAGCGCGACAGCCTCGACCTCGCGCTCACCGACCTGACCGCCTTCTACCGCGACGTCCTCGCCCTCCAGCTCGGCTCCCGCGTCGCGATCGCCAACATGGACGCCGAGGACGCCCTCGAGCGGCTCGCCCGTGGCAGCAGCCCGGAATCCACGCTCCGCCGTATCGAGGCCATCGCCGGATGCAGACAGGCCCTCGACCGCAATGTGGCTCCGCTGCTGGCGGTGGAGGCGATGACGATGGCCCTGAGAGCGGGCTGACGCCGACGACGGCGAGCGGACCGGCACCGGCCACCGGGCTGGCGCCGGCCACCGGACCGACGCGGTTACCGGGCTGACGCCGGCCGCCTGACCGAGGCCGGTAACGGGGCTGCCACTGAGCGCCGGAGCGACGCCGGCCGCCGCACCGGGGCCGACGTCGATCTTGGGTTGACGGCGTCACTCGTCCGTGTCCGTTCGCGTACGTACCGCGTTCGCGACATAGCGCAGAGTTACGCTCGCTGGATGTACATGAGGCGCTCTCTCCGCAGGTCCCGTACCGGCGTCACCCTCCTCTCCCTTGCCGCGCTGCTCGTCTCCGGCTGCTCCGCCGCGGAGTCGACGAGCTCCGCCGGCTCCACGGCGGTGGCGGCGCTCGCCGCGCTGCCGCGGGCCACGCCGTCGGCGCTCGCGCCGTACTACGGGCAGAAGCTGAGCTGGCGCGGCTGCGGTGTGCCCGGCTTCGAGTGCGCCACCCTGAAGGCGCCGCTCGACTACGCCGAACCGGGCGCGGGCGACGTCCGGCTCGCGGTCGCCCGCAAGAAGGCGACGGGACCGGGCAAGCGGCTCGGTTCGCTGCTGGTGAACCCGGGCGGACCGGGCGGCTCGGCGGTCGACTACCTCCAGCAGTACGCCGGCATCGGCTACCCCGCCGGAGTCCGCGCCCGCTACGACATGGTCGCCGTCGACCCGCGGGGCGTCGCCCGCAGCGAGCCCGTGGAGTGCCTCGACGGGCGCGCGATGGACACGTACACGCAGACGGACACCACCCCCGACGACCAGCGGGAGACCGGCGAACTCGTCGACGCGTACAAGGGGTTCACGGAGGGCTGCGGCGCGCACTCGGCGCGGCTGCTGCGGCACGTCTCCACCGTGGAGGCAGCCCGTGACATGGACATCCTGCGCGCGGTCCTGGGCGACGGGAAGCTGACGTACGTGGGGGCCTCGTACGGGACGTTCCTCGGCGCGACGTACGCGGGGCTCTTCCCGAACCGGGTGGGCCGACTGGTCCTGGACGGTGCGATGGACCCGTCGCTGCCCGCCCGCCGGCTGAACCTGGACCAGACGGCGGGGTTCGAGACGGCGTTCCAGTCGTTCGCGAGGGACTGCGTCACGCGGTCCGACTGCCCGCTCGGCGGCAAGGGCACGGCTCCCGCCAAGGTGGGCGAGAACCTCAAGGCCTTCTTCCGCAAACTCGACGCCCACCCGATCCGCACCGGCGACCAGGACGGCCGCAAGCTCGGCGAGGCCCTCGCCACCACCGGCGTGATCGCCGCGATGTACGACGAGAGCACCTGGGAGCAGCTGCGCGAGGCGCTGACCTCGGCGATCAAGGACAAGGACGGCGCGGGCCTGCTCGCCCTCTCCGACAGCTACTACGAGCGGGACGCCGGCGGCCGCTACGCCAACCTGATGGCCGCCAACGCCGCGGTGAACTGTCTCGACCTCCCCGCGGCCTTCTCCACTCCCGGCCAGGTCGAGAAGGCGCTCCCTGCCTTCGAGAAGGCATCCCCGGTCTTCGGCGAGGGCCTCGCCTGGGCCTCCTTGAACTGCGCCTACTGGCCGGTGCGGCCCACGGGCGAGCCGCACCTCATCGAGGCGAAGGGCGCCGCGCCGATCGTCGTCGTCGGCACCACCCGGGACCCGGCGACCCCGTACCGCTGGGCCCGGTCCCTCGCCCACCAGCTCGCCTCGGCCCGCCTCCTCACCTACGAGGGCGACGGCCACACCGCCTACGGGCGTGGCAGCGCCTGCATCGACTCCGCGATCGACACCTACCTGCTCCACGGAACGCCTCCGACGGACGGTAAGCGCTGCAAGTAGACCGCCCGGTGCCGGCCCGCGCGGACCCCGGGAGGACCGCTCCCGGGGGCTGTTCGGAGCACCCCTGGAAACTGTGTAGACTTACCGACGTTGCTGATCGCACCATGGTGTGGACAGCGCGCCGCCTTAGCTCAGATGGCCAGAGCAACGCACTCGTAATGCGTAGGTCTCGGGTTCGAATCCCGAAGGCGGCTCTGCCGAAGCCTCAGGACTCACTCGCCGTGACCTGGGGCTTTTGCTTTTGTTGGGTGCGGTGCCGATGCTGCGCGCGGGCCGCGCGGCTGTCTCCGGGCTTCGTTCCAGCCGGTCTGGGTGTGCCGCCGGATCTCCATGATCGTGGGCATGGCCACTCCCGGCTCGTTCAAGATCGTGCCCGCTTTCGCCGGCCGCGGTCCGCACGTCTCGGGGCGGGTGAGGGCCGGCTGGTTCTGGACCATCACGGCCAGGGAGTACTGCGAGATCGCGCGACGCATGGACGTCTGTTCGGCAGGGGTCGGGGAGTCCGAGGGGCGCGTGGCGTGCATGCCTCACCGCGGGGTCCGGGCCGGCCACTGCCCAGGGCGTCCACGCGCGGCCGTTGTCCACGCCCTCCGTGGTCGTGACGGTCGGCAGGTGACCGGGTACCACCGCAACGCGCCGCCGCACGCCCAGCGCGCTCCGCCAAACGATTGATACCGTGTCAATTCACTTGGTGGGGGACTCACTCTGATGGGTCAATTCAGGTGTCTGCATCAATGGGCGATGATCCATCGAGTCCCCGCGGACAAGCCTCCCTCCCGGGACTGATCTCATCCCGTCCGGACGGGCCTCCGCACCTCCCCATCTGCCGGCGGCCGGACGTGTTGGCCTGAGCCGGTTCGGGACCTCCGTGGATCGGGACACCCAGTCGCTGCTCGGAGAAGACCTCCGAGCGAGGAGGAAACCCTCATGCCTATCAGTCCCAACCAAGGCTCCACCAGCGGCGGAACAAGCGTCACCATCACCGGCGTGAACCTGTCCGGTGCCACCGCCGTCCACTTCGGGTCCCGGACAGCCACGATCACCTCGAACACCCCGACCTCGATCACCGTCATCGACCCCGCGGGCTGCGGCGTCGTTGACGTCAATGTGACGACCGCGGGAGGGACGAGCAACTCGCTCTCCTTCTTCTACATCGGCCCGCCGATCGCGGTGTCCCTCGGCCCGGGCTCCGGTCCGACCGCGGGCGGCAACACGATCACCATCAACGGCTACGGCCTCTCCACGGCCACCACCGTGTCCTTCGGCTCCAACAGCGCGACCCCGACGGTCGTCTCGGACAGCCAGCTGTCGGTGGTCGTTCCGGCCGGCAGCTTCAGCGGCTCTGTCGGCGTCACCGTCACCACCACCGGGGGCACGACCGCTCCGCTCACCTACGCCTACGTCGACGCGCCGACACTGGTCTCGCTCACACCCGCCTCGGGGCCGACCTCCGGCGGCACCTCGGTGACCGTCAACGGCACGGGGCTGGCGTCCACCACGGCCGTCACCTTCGGCGGCGCCACCGCCTCCTTCGCAGTGCTGAACAGCACCACGCTGGTGGCCGTCACACCGCCCGGCACCGCAGGTTCCGTCGATGTCGTCGTGACCACCGGGGGCGGTAGCGCCACCGTCACCGATGGCTTCACCTACCTGTCCGGTCCCGGCATCTGACGGCGTCTCGGACAGACGGCCGCGCACGGCTCCGGTCCGCTCCGGTCCACCGGCCCGTGCCCAGCGGAAGCGGTGCGGGCTCGCGTACGCCCGCCCGTACCGCGTCCGTGCCCCCAGCTCGCGGCCCAGCCAGGCCGACCACACCCCTTGGAGTCACCGTGGCCCCTCCCGTCCTCACCTCGGTCGTACCCAACACCGGTCCGTCGACGGGCACCAATCCCGTGACCCTGAACGGAAGCCAGTTCACCGGCGCCATCGCCGTCACGTTCGGATCCGCGGCCGCCCTGTCGTACACGGTCAACAGCCCGTCGACGATCACGGCGACCGTCCCGCCCGGAACCGGCACGGTCAACGTCACCGTGCGCACACCCGGCGGGCTCAGCAACACGGTCGCCTACGCCTACGCGCCCACGCCGACCCTCAGCGCGATCGCGCCGAACCAGGGTCCGACGTCGGGCGGGACGAGCGTGGTCCTCACCGGCTCCGGCCTCACGGGGACCACCGCCGTCACCTTCGGCGGCACGCCCGCGACCTCCTACACCGTCAACTCCGCCACCCAGATCACCGCCGTCACCCCGTCCGGGACCGGCGCGGTGGCGGTCACCGCGACCACCGTCGGGGGCACCTCGGGGCCGGTGTTCTTCTACTACCTCAACGCGCCCTCGCTGCTGTCCGTCTCGCCCGCCGAGGGACCGGCGACCGGCGGGACCAGCGTGGTCCTCACCGGCTCCGGCCTCACCGGGACCACGGCCGTCACCTTCGGCGGCACGCCCGCGACCTCCTACACCGTCAACTCCGCCACCCAGATCACCGCCGTCACCCCGTCCGGCACCGGGTCCGTCGCATGCACCGTCACCGGTCCCGGTGGCACCAGCAACTCCGTCATCTACACCTATCTGGCGGCGCCGGCGCTCACCGCGCTCTCGCCCGCGCAGGGGCCTACGGGCGCGGGCGCTGCCGTGACCCTGACGGGCACCGGGCTGGCCACGACATTCGCGGTCCACTTCGGCACCGCACCGGCGGCCTTCACCGTGGTGTCGGACACGACCGCGATCGCGATCGCCCCGGCGGGGCCGGCGGGTTCGGTGCCGGTGAGCGTCACGACGTCGGGCGGCACCAGCAACTCGCTCTCCTACCAGCGCGTCGCGCCTCCCGCGATCTAGCCGGTGCCACGGCATCGGCGTCACCGGCGCCTGTCCCGCGTCACCGGCTCCGCGTCACCGGCCTGCTCCAGCCCATTCGAGCGAGCCGATGACTCGGGTGGGTCCGCCGGGACCCGTGCCTCCCGCACATGCCATCAAAAGACGCCTAAGGTCACGTTCCGAACGGTTACGGCGAATCCCCGCCTGACGATCCGACCGAGGAGGCCCTCAGTGAAAGCGTGTCGTGCGCGCAATGCCGGACTCATGGTCGCCGTAGCGGCGGTGGCCACGGTGCTGTCCCTCGCTCCGTCGGCTGCCGCCGCCGATCCGTCGTCGACCACGGTCCAGGCCACGCCCTCCGCGGCGACGACCGGGCAACTGGTCACCCTCGACGCGACCGTGACCTGCAGCTCGGACCCGAGCGGCGGCCTCGGCGTGTCGTTCTTCGACGGCTCGGACCTGCTCGCCACCGCACCCGTCTCCGCCGACGGACACTCCTCACTGACCACCGGTTTCACGACCACCGGAGCACACGAGATCACCGCCGCCTACAACGGCGACGACAGCTGCAGCGCGTCGAACGACACCACCACCGTCACCGTGTCCCAAGCCCCGGCGCCTCCGGCCGACAACCCGGGCTGCCTGCTGTGCGGGCTGATCGACTTCCGCCCCGGAGGCGTCCACAACGAGATCAACGTCAACAGCCACAATGTGACGCGCCTCGACAAGTGAGACCGGACCGCCGGCCGCTGGACGCGCGCGGGGCGCCATGGGGCCGTGGCGCCCGCGTCCGTCCGTCAGGCATCCGATGGGGCGGATGTCCGGGGTCGGCTGGACAGTGCAAGGGCGCCGGGTTTCCCGTGTCAGGGCCGCAGTAGGGCCGCAGCAGGGCCGCGCCGGTCGCGATCGCCTGGTGACGGTTGTGTGTGTTCCAGGGTCGCGGTGTGTCTATCATGCACACAACATTCACGTGTTCGAGGCATGCGCGCACGCGCGCCCCGGACATAGCGCACCCCGGGGGAAACTGAGTGCGTCCGACTTCTTCGCGTGCCCTTCGTGGCGCCCTGACGGCCGGTGTCGCAGCCGGAATCATCGCGGCCGGCGTCACCGTTCCCGCCCAGGCCGCGAGCGGGTACGACCGCTGCTCATGGGGCAGCCTCTGTGTCTTCAGCGATCCGCTGGGCAAGGGGCAGATGCTGGTCGTCAAGGGCAGCATGCTGAACCTCGGCGCGTGGGACAACCGCATCAGCTCCTACGCGAACCACACGGATTGGCCGGTGTGCTTCACCATCGCCGCGGGGCTCGACCCGCGGGACGGCGCCTCCCACTACTACCCGGGGCAGGGCTCTTTCGACGAGAGCGCGACGCCCGAGCTCGACAACACGGTCAGCTCGCTCGACCTGGGGCCCGAAGCGGACCAGTTCTGCGCGGGCGAGAGCCGGTACACGACCTTCCAGTGGGACAACGAGCCGAAGCCCAGGCCCGCCGTACTTCCCGCGCACGGGGCCTTCGGCGATGTGAACGGCGACGGGTACGCCGACGTCTTCTCCCGTAACAAGTACGGGCAGTTGTGGACGTCCCACGCGTACGGCAGCGGGGGCGGTGCCCGGCTCGTCGGGAGCGGCTGGAACGCCATGACGCAACTGGTCCGGCACGGTGACCACAACGGGGACGCCAAGGAGGACCTGTACGCCCGGGACAAGACCGGGGTGCTGTGGTTCTACCCGGGCCGGGGTGATGGCACCTTCGGGACGCGGAAGAAGGTCGGCGGCGGCTGGAACACCATGCGCGACCTCGCGGCCGCAGGTGATCTGACGGGCGACGGCAGGGCCGATCTGCTCGCCGCCGACCGTACGGGCACCCTGTGGACGTATCCGGGCGACGGCAAGGGTTCCTTCGGGACGCGCAAGAAGGTCGGCGGCGGCTGGAAGGTCATGAACGAGCTCGTCGGCGCGGGCGACATGAACAGCGACAAGCGAGCCGACCTCGTGGCCCGGGACACCGCCGGGAAGCTGTGGTTCTACCCCGGCAACGGCAAGGGCGGCTTCGGCACCCGCAAACTCATCGGAGCCGGCTGGAACGGGTTCACCGAGCTCGTCGGCCTGGGCGACATGACCGGTGACGGACGGCCGGACCTGATCGCACACGCCCCGCGCGAGGCCTCGCTGCGCCTCTACCCGGGAACCGGCGCGGCGAACGGCGGCCTCAAGCCCTCGAAGTCCTTCGGCAGCCTCCAGTCGAGCGTCCTGGTCTTCTGACCGGCCGGCGGGACCGCTGCCGGTCAGAGGCCGTATCGCGCCTCACTGACTGGTTCCCGACTCCGAGGCCGTATCGCGCCTCACCGACTGATTCCCTGCTGCTTCCGGTCCGGTACTTCCGGGCCTGATCTGCCGGACCGAACGGAGACCGATTCATGCTTCGCACCTCCCTGGGCCGACGTACCCCGGGCGCACTCCCTTCGCTCGGACGTACCGCCGCCCGGCGAACCCTCGGCGCCGCGGTGGCCCTCGCCGCGTCCATGGCCACGCTGGTCGGCACCGCCCCGCAGGCGGCGGCCACGGACAACTCGGCCCGCTGCCCCTCGGGCAAGCTGTGCCTCTTCCAGTACGGCAACTACAAGGGCGAGATGAAGATCGTCTCGTCGAGCCTGGCCGCCCTGGGCGGTTTCGACAACAAGACCTCGTCGTTGGTCAACAACAGCGGGAAGTGGGCGGTCGCGTACACCGGCGCAAAGTACACCGGCGGTGACACGCTGCTCATCAGCCCGCACAACGGGGCCATCGAGCTCACCGGCGGTGCGTTCGGCGGCGCGTTCGACAACAAGATCAGCTCGATCCGGGTCGCCACCACCGAGTACGAGGTCGTCCAGGGTGTCCCCTGGATGGACTGGTACCGCCAGCCGGAGGAGAAGCGGCCGGAGGGACTGCCCGACGCGGCCCGCTTCGGGGACCTGAACAACGACGGACGTCCCGATCTCCTGGAGCGCGCGGCCGACGGCCGGCTGTGGTTCCTCTCGGGCATCGGCAATGCCGACGGGAGCACCAAGGGGAAGCTCGTCGGGAGCGGCTGGAACGCCATGACGCAACTGGTCCGGCACGGTGACCACAACGGGGACGGCAAGGAGGACCTGTACGCCCGTGACAAGTCCGGGGTGCTGTGGTTCTACCCGGGCCGGGGTGATGGCACCTTCGGGACGCGGAAGAAGGTCGGCGGCGGCTGGAACACCATGCGCGAGATCAGCGCGGCCGGAGACCTGACCGGTGACGGCCGCAGGGATCTGCTGGCCCGCGACACCGCCGGAAAGCTGTGGCTGTACCCGGGCAAGGGCAACGGCGTCTTCAGCGCCCGCAAGCTCGCCGGCAGTGGCTGGAACGCCTTGAACCAGATGGCCTCGCCGGGCGACCTGACCGGCGACGGCAAGAGCGACCTGGTGGCCCGCGACGGATCACGTGCGCTGTGGCTGTACGCGGGTAACGGCACGGGCGGCTTCGCGCCGCGCAAGAAGCTGCCCTACGCCTGGCCCAGCGACGAGCCGGTGATCGCGACGGGCGACGTGAACGGCGACGGGCTCTCCGACCTCCTGCGGCCCATCGACTTCCAGGTGTTCGTCTACCACGGGAACGGCAGGGGTTCCATCGGCGGCCCGAACGCCGACATGCTCTGGGACAACGCCACCAACGTCCGCGTGTTCTGACGCAACGGGGGCACCGAGCCGGCGTATGCCGGACAGGAGGTGGGCGAGGGCGGCGGGGGTGGTGGTGAGGACCGCCGTGGGGCTGTCGCTCTCGCGGAGGCGGAGGGCGTCGGCGGCGGTCGCGAGTTCGAGGCAGTTGTTGCCGTCGCCGAAGCCTGAGAAGGACGACTTCTGCCAGCCGTCGGGGGTCGTCGCAGTGCGCATCACAGTTCCTTCGTCAACCTGTGGATGAAGTCACGCGAACGTTCGGGGTCCAGTGACACTGCTTCCACCTTACGGAAGAGCGTTCGAAGCGCACCCAGTTGAGCCTCTGAGTCGATGTAAGCCGTGCCGTGTGGCGTGTCGCGCAACGCTGTGTCCAGCTTGGGCACAGCCCCGCCCGCGTACGCCATCGCGCTTGCTGCACCGGCGAAGCCGTCCAGGTCGAAAGGGATGACGCGCACGTTGACCTGGTCGGCTTCGGAGACTTCCAGGACGTGGGTGAGTTGAGCACGTGCAGCCAACCGGTCGCCGACTCTGATGCGGAGCGCCGACTCGTGGATCACCGCCGCATAGGGGATCGGGGTGGGGCCCTCGATGACGACTTTCCGGTCCATCCGGTGGCGAACGCGCAACTCCAGGTCGCCGTGCGGCAGTTCCGGAACCCTGTAGGAGTAGATCGCGCGGGCGTAGTCCTCCGTCTGGAACAGGCCGGGGATGTACAGAAACTCCACGTCGTACCTGCAAGTGGCGTGGTGCTCCAGTTCGGCGAGGTCCAGGAAGGGCATGGGCAGCAACCCGCGGTACCTCTCCCACCAGCCGTGTGTTCTCTCGGAAGCCATCACGACCAGAGCTTCGATGAACGCCTCGTCCATGCAGGCGTAGTGGGATGCCAGGCTCCGTAGCCGGTCCTCGCTGACCCCGGCGACTCCGGATTCCATCTGGCTCATCTGGGCGGAGTCGGACCCGATGAGCGCGGCGGCTTCACGCGCCTTGAGGCCGGCGGCTTCACGCAGTTTGCGCAGCTCGGCGCCTAGGCGCTCCTGGCGTGCGGTGGGCTGCCGTCTGCGCGGCATGGCTTCCTCCTAGCCCCAACTGCCCTGCGGGCAGCGACTCGTTCGAGCGGCAGATTACGGCAACGACTTGCAGCGTCCCAAATTTTACCCGTACCGTCAGTGACGCACCGCACACGCTGCGGAAGCGCACCGCTTCGTCCTGCCATGACGGCTGCGGCAATGCCACCGCGCGTAAATCCCCTCACGCCACTGGGAGTTGACGCATGTCCGATCCCTGGGAGTACTCCCTCTACATCCCCAGCGACCCCCGCGCCGTCACGGTCTGCCGCCGCACTCTGCGTCTGATCCTCACGCTGCACGGCCTGATCCACCTGGTCGACACCGCGGAGCTGCTCGCCTCGGAGCTGGTCTCCAACGCCGTACTGCACACCAAGGGCCCCGCCTGCCTGCGTCTCCGCTTCCGGGACGGCGTCCTCCAGATCGGCGTCTGGGACGCGGACCCCGAGCCGCCCGAGCCGCCGGGACGGCTGGAGGGGCTCGCCGAGGCCGAGGCCGAGAGCGGGCGCGGGATGGCCCTCGTCCGGGCCTGCTCGGACCTCTGGCACTGGCAGCCGCTGTCCCGGATGGGACGTCGGGGCAAGCTCGTGTGGTGCGAACTGAACGCGGCGTAGCTCGTTTCCGAAGTCATCGGTCACCCGGTCGGCTCAGCCCAGCACTCGCACCGGCGCCCCCGCCAGATACGCCCGGATCCCCTCCACCGCCTGCCCGTAGTACCGCTCGTAGTTCGCCCGGGACACGTATCCCAGGTGCGGAGTGGCCAGCAGGCGGGGAGCCGTTCGCATCGGGTGGTCGGCGGGGAGGGGTTCGACGTCGAAGACGTCCACGCCGGCGCCCGCGATACGGCCCTCGCGCAGCGCCGTCAGCAAGGCGTCCTGGTCGACGATCGCCGCCCGCGAGGTGTTCACCAGGTACGCCGTCGGCTTGAGGAGAGCCAGTTCGGCCGGGCCGAGCAGCCCTCGGGTGCGGTCGCTCAGGGCCAGGTGGATCGACACGAAGTCGCTCTCGGAGAGAAGCTCCTCCTTCGAGGCGGCCGGCCGCACCCCCACCTCCGCCGCCCGTCCCGCCGTCAGGTTCTGGCTCCACGCGCTCACCTCCATGCCGAAGGCGAGGCCCACCCGGGCGACCGGCGCGCCGATCTTCCCCAGGCCCAGCAGCCCGAGCCGCCGCCCGTGCAGGTCCGCGCCGACCGTGGACTGCCACGGCCCGCCCTCCCGCAGAGCGGTGCTCTCCCGCACCAGTCCGCGCGCGAGGCCCAGCAGCAACGCCCAGGTCAGCTCGACCGGCGGAGTGGAGGAGCTCTCCGTACCGCACACCGTCACGCCGTTCGCCTTCGCCGCCGCGTAGTCGATCACCGAGTTGCGCATGCCGGAGGCGATCAGCAGGCGCAGCCGGGGGAGACGGTCCAGCAGCGACGCCGGGAAGGGGACCCGCTCCCGCAGGGTGACCACGCAGTCGAAGTCGGCGAGCGCCGTGGCGAGTTCGTCCTCGTCGACGAAGTGCTCGGTGAAGGAGACCGCCTCCAGCTCCTCGCCTGACGCAGACGCAGACGCAGGCGCCGACCAGTCTGCGAGCGTCGTCGCGGCGTTCTGGAAGTCGTCGAGTACGGCACAGCGGAAGGGCACGGCTGATCCTCCAGGTGAGGTGATTCCGACCGGGGGCGGGTCCGGTCCGAGGCTACGGTGAGACCGTGAGCGACTCGGCCGCGACCGGCGGCTACTCCGGCACCCCCCTCGCCAAGAAGCTCGGCGTCAAGCCCGGCCACCGGGTGCGACTGCGACACGCTCCGGCCGGGTGGGACCTCCCCGGCCTCCCCGACGGCGTCCACGTTGCCCCGGGCGGCCCCCGCGGCGCCGACATCACCGTCGCCTTCTACCGCGGACGCGCCGACCTCGCCGCCGAGACCCCGGCGCTCGTCCGCGACCTCGCAGACGACGCCATGCTCTGGGTCGCCTGGCCCCGCAGGGCGGCCGGACACGTCAGCGACATCACCGAGAACGCCCTGCGCGAGCTCTTCCTGCCCCTCGGCGTCGTGGACGTGAAGGTCGCCGCGCTGGGGGAGGACTGGTCGGGGCTGAAGTTCGTCCGACGCAGGGAGAACCGACGCGGCTGAACCGACGCGGCTGAACCGACGTGACCGGAGGCGACGTATCCAGAGGCGAGTCTCAAGAACCGCGTGGTCCATCGAGAACCGGGGCGACCCGTCGAGCGCATCGCCCCAAGGGGTCGGATCGGCGGAACCGGCTTAGGCAGAACCGGCATAAAAGGGAAGCAAAATGAGGCGGCGTCGGAGCAACGTCCGCACCTGAGGCAACATCTAGGTGAACGACGGGCCCGCGCGTGGACGGGACGCGGTCGCGTCGAGGGCCGGACGGAGTGAGGGACGTGGTGGACGTGGGGGACTTCGGGGACGCGGCTGAGCCGAGGATCGCCGTGGCCGTGGTGACCATGGGCAACCGGCCCGCCGAGGTCGACGCGCTGCTGGAGTCGGTGGCCAAGCAGGACCTGGCGCCCGCCCGCATCGTGATCGTCGGCAATGGCTGCGAACTTCCCGACTTCGCCGAACGCCTCTTCCTGCCCGGCGAGGTCACGACGATCGACGTCGACGAGAACCTCGGCTGCCCCGGTGGCCGCAACGTCGCCCTCGCCCGGCTGAGGGAGTACGGCGACGTGGACGTCGTGGTCGACCTCGACGACGACGGGCTGCTCGTCGACACCGACGTGCTGAGCCGCGTCCGCGACCTGTACGCCGCCGACCCGCGCCTCGGCATCGTCGGCTTCCGTATCGCCGACGAGCACGGCGAGACGCAGCGCCGGCACGTGCCGCGCGTCGGCGCCTCGGACCCGATGCAGGGCGGGTACGTCACCGGCTTCCTCGGCGGCGGCCACGCCCTGAGCATGGCCATGCTCGCGGAGACCGGCGACTGGCCCGCCGAGTTCTTCTTCGCGCACGAGGAGACCGACCTGGCCTGGCGCGCCACCGACGCCGGCTGGAAGATCCTCTACGCGCCCGAGCTGCTCCTCCAGCACCCCAAGACCTCGCCCGCCCGGCACGCGATATACCACCGGGTCACCGCCCGGAACCGGGTCTGGCTGGTCCGCCGCAACCTTCCGCTGCCCCTCGTCCCCGTCCACCTGGGCGTCTGGCTCGCCGTCACCCTCCTGCGGACCCGCTCGCTCGGCGGTCTCAAGGCCTGGTTCGGCGGGTTCGCGGAGGGCGTGCGCAAGCCGGCCGGTCATCGGCGGCCCATGAAGTGGCGGACGGTGTGGCGACTGACCCGGCTGGGCAGGCCGCCGGTCATCTGAGGGACCGTCGGGACCACCGGTACGGCACGACCGGTACGGCCGGAACTGCACGCAACGGAACGGGGCGCAGGGCCCGGTCGGTCACCTCCACCGACGCCCCCCTCCTGGCCCGGCTCACCGGCACCGGCGAATCCCGCGCCGAGTCAGCCCTGAACCGGCTCGTCGACGTAGCACTTCTGGAAGAGCACGCATACGGCCACTACACCCCACACGACCTGGTACGGGACTTCGCCCGCGAACTCGCGAAAGCCGACGGGGCGAAGGCTGACGTTGCTGACGTTGCTGACGTTGCTGACGTCGATGGGACGAAGGCCGAAGGGAGGAAGTCCGAGCTGACGAAGGGCGAGTTTCCAGAACCCGAGCTGCCCTGATCCGAACCGCCGGAGTCCGATGCGGCGGAGTGCGAACCGCCGGAGTCCGATGCGGCGGAGTGCGAACCGCCGGAGTCCGACGCGCCGCTGACGCGGCACCTGTGCGCCGCCGATCTGCCGCCGACGCGACGCCGATGCGACCTCACCCGGCCGAGCCCGGTCACTTCGCGTCGGCGTAGCACTCCACCACCGCCGTGGTGAACGGAAACCTCACCGGCGTCTCCCCGAACGTCAGCCGTCCGGCCAGGTCGGACGCCTCGCGGATCGCGGCGACGACCGTTTCGGCCTCCTCCTGCGGACAGTGCACGATCACCTCGTCGTGCTGGAAGAAGACCAGCTCGGCCGCCATCCCCGCACAGGCCTGCCGGAGCGCGGCGAGCAGCAGCAGCGCCCAGTCGGCGGCGCTGCCCTGGACGACGAAGTTGCGGGCGAACCGGCCACGCGCGCGTGCGTTGGTCGAGGCGTACCCCGGCACCCACTGCCGGTCGGCAGCGGTGTTGTCGTCTCCGCCAGAACTGCCAGAACTGCCAGAACTGCCAGAGCCGTCAGAACCGCCAGGACCGCCGAGGGCGGCGGAGTCGACGGGGATGCCGGCCTCCTCCGTACCCTCGTCCCCGGCCCCGCTCGCCGGAGGGCAGGTCCGGCCGAGCCAGGTCCGCACGAGCCGTCCCTCCTCGCCGGCCCGCGCAGCCTCGTCGACGTACGCCACCGCGCGCGGGAAGCGGCGCCGGAGCGCGGCGAGGTTCTTCAGACCGTCCCCGGAGGTCTGGCCGTAGACCGCACCGAGGACGGCGAGCTTCGCCTGGGCGCGGTCGCCGGAGAAGGCGCGGTCGGAGACGGCCTGGTAGAGGTCGCTCTCCCGGCCGGCGACCTCCATCAGCCCGGGATCGCGGGAGATCGCCGCCAGCACGCGCGGCTCCATCTGGTCGGCGTCGGCGACGACGAGCCGCCAGCCCGGGTCGGCGACCACCGCCCGCCGGATGACCTTGGGGATCTGGAGGGCGCCACCGCCGTTGGTCACCCAGCGCCCGGTGACCGTGCCGTGCGCGAGGAACTCGGGCCGGAACCGCCCGTCCCGCACCCAGTCCTGGAGCCAGGACCACCCGTGAGCCACCCAGATGCGGTACAGCTTCTTGTACTCGATCAGCGGCTTCACGGCCGGGTGGTCGAGGGACTCGATCTCCCAGCGCCGGGTCGACCTGATCCGGATGCCGGCCTGCGCGAAGGCCTTGACCACGTCGGCGGGCAGGTCGGGGCGGACCCGGCGGCCGAAGGCGGCCGACACCTCGTCGGCCAGTTCGGCCAGCCGCCGGGGCTCGCCCCCGCCCGCGTACCGCTCGCCGAGCAGGTCGTGCAGGACCGCGCGGTGCACCTCCGCGCTCCACGGCAGCCCGGCCCGGTTCATCTCGGCGGCCACCAGCATCCCCGCCGACTCGGCCGCCGTCAGCAGCCGCATCCGCGCCGGGTGTTCGGCCAGCTCGTGCCGCCGCTGCTGCTCGGCGTAGACGGTCAGGAGGTCTTCGAGCGGCAGCCGGACGCTGGTGTCCTGCGCCTCGAACAGCGAGGACTGCGCGCCGGGCGCGGCGGAGCGCTGCGGCGGGTCCGGTGGCACGGGGCCGCCGCGCAGCCGGGCCAGCGCGGCGGCCGCCGAGCGGGGCTCTCCGGAGCGCCCCTCGTGCCCCAGGAGGAGGGTCTCGGCGTCCTCGACGTCGTAGCACCGCTCTACTCGCACCCCCGTGGCGAGCAGACGCGGATACACCTCGGCCGTGGAGCGCCAGACCCACCGGGTGACGTCGGGCCGCTCGCGCACGGCCCGCGCCAGGTCCGCCTCCCGCAGCACCGGGCCGGTGGGCAGCCCGCCGGGGCCGAGGGGGGCGAGTTCCACGCCACCGTCCTCGGCCGGAGCGAGTGCCCACCGGTCGGCCATGCTGCGAGTGTGGCAGGAGGGTCTGACAACGCCCCTGACCGCCGCTCCACCCCTGACGGCCGCTCCACCCCTGACGGCTACTCCTGCCCTTGCTCCCGCTCCTGCCCTTGCTCCCGCTCCTGCTCCCGCTCCTGCTCCCGCTCCTGCTCCCGCTCCTGCTCCTGCCGCACCGAGAACGTGGCCAGGACCTTCGCCACGTACCGTTCGGTGCCGGTCTTGTCGACGCCGAGGCCGCTGAGGACGCCCTCGCCGTTCTCGAACTCCAGCAGCGCCAGCAGGATGTGCTCGGTGCCGATGTAGTTGTGGCCGAGGCGGAGCGCCTCGCGGAAGGTGAGCTCCAGGACCTTCTTTGCGTCCGGGCCGTAGGGGACCAGCTCGGGGGCCTCCTCCACTGCGGGCGGGAGCGCGGCGGTCGCGGCCTCGCGGACCGTGTCCAGGGAGACGCCCTGCTCGACGATCGCCTTCGCCGCGATGGCCTCCGGCTCGGCGAGCAGGCCGAGGACGAGGTGCGCGGGCAGCCCTTCGGCGTTGCCGGCGGTCTTGGAAGCGTTGTGCGCGGCCATGACGGCGTTCCGCGCGCGGGGGGTGTAGCGGGTGAAGCCCTGGCTCGCGTCGAGGTCGGCCGACTCCTTCGGCACGAACCGCTTCTGGGCGGCCTGCCGGGTGACGCCCATGCTCCGGCCGATGTCGGTCCAGGAGGCACCCGAGCGGCGGGCCTGGTCGACGAAGTGGCCGATGAGATGGTCCGCCACGTCGCCCAGGTGGTCGGCGGCGATGACGGCGTCCTGGAGCTGCTCGAGCGGCTCGTTGTGGACCTTCTTGATGGCGTCGATGAGGTCGTCGAGACGGACGGACGAGGTGGTGGCGGGTCGCGGAGACGTCATGTGTCAACCGTAGGTTGACAGTGGAGAGGTGTCAACCCGAGGTTGTCACTCCCGTGGGCTTCGGCGCCGTGCTCCGTGACACGATCGACCGGTGAGCAGCACCCACCACAACAACCCGAACGACGGTCGGTCCGGCGGTCGGTCCGGCGACCCGGCCGGCGACTCGCCCGGCGGCCCGTCCGGCACCGTCGAACGCGCCTTCCGGGCCGCGCTCTACGACAACGCCGACGCCACCCTCGACACCGGCGCCTCGCTCCTCGCCGCCGACCGCGCGGCGGACGCCGAACTTGCCAGGCGGGGCGAGGAGTTCGTGGCGGCGGCCTGGCGGCGAGGCTGGCAGCCCGCCGACCTCGTACGGTTCGTGCGGCGCGAGCTGGACGACGTCCACGTCGGCCTGGTCACGGAGCTGATCCGCGCGCAGGCGCGTGACGACCGGGCGCGCGGACGGCGCTGGGCGGCCCAGCTGGCGGAGCTGTCCGGCGACACTCCGCCTCCGCCCGCCACCGACCGTTTCTCGCACGCCACCACGGTCCTGGAGCTCTACCGCCTGCTGCTGCGGCTGCCCGCTCTCGAACCCCTCCAGGAATCCGAACCGCACCGGCAGTCCCGCGCGGGCTCGCACTCCCGCATGCTCACGCGCATCCGCGCGCTGCTCGCCAAGGCCGAGGCGACCGGGTTTCCGCAGGAGGCGGAGGCGCTCACGGCGAAGGCGCAGGAGCTGATGGCCCGGCACAGCGTCGACGAGGCGCTGCTCGACGCCCAGGCGCCGGCCCCGGACGCGCCGGGCGCCTGCCGGATCGGCGTCGAGCCGCCGTACGAGCAGGCGAAGGCGGTGCTGCTGAACGCGGTCGCCGACGCCAACCACTGCCGGGCGGTGTGGAACGAACCCTTCGCCTTTTCCACGGTCGTCGGTTTCGAGGCCGATCTGGAGGCGGTGGAACTGCTCTACACCTCGCTGCTGGTGCAGGCGCAGTCCGCGATGGCGAAGGCGGAGGCGGCCCAGCGGGCCGGCGGCCGCAGGCGGACCAAGACCTTCCGGCAGTCCTTCCTCGCCGCCTACGCCCACCGCATCGGCACCCGTCTGGGCGAGGTCACCGCCGCCGCCGAGACCCAGGTGACCGAGGAACTGCTGCCGGTGCTCGCCTCCCGCGAGGTCGCGGTCACCGCGGCGACGGACCGGATGTTCCCGAAGACGGTCTCCACCCGCCTGCGCGGAGTCACCGACGAGGCGGGCTGGACCGAGGGGGCCGACGCGGCGGACCGGGCCAGGATGCGATCCCGGCCCCGGCTGCCGTGACACCCCGGCGGGGTTCGGTGCCCGATGCCCGATGCCCGATGCCCGATGTCCGGTGTCCGGTGGTCGGTGCCCGGTGGATCAGTCGCCCGCCTGCTGGAAGGCGCTCACCGTGGCGTCCGGCACCTTGCCGCTCTTGAGGGCGACATCGCCGTACGACCAGGGGAAGCTCTGGTCGGTCGAGCCGCCCGGCAGGCCGTACTTCACCGTCTTGACGGCGAGGCTCTTGTCGCCGCCGTCCTCGCCGCGTACGTAGGTGATCGTGAAGGTGGCGGTGCCCTGCGCCGGGATGGTCAGCGCCTGCGCCTCGGCGGCCTCGTCCTTCGGGACGGCCGTGGAGTCGCCGTCGGTGGTGAGTTCCACGGTGGGGAAGCCGTTCAGGGTGCACTCCGCGCCCTTGTTGGTCAGCGTGACGGTGACGTTGCCGCTGTCACCGGCGGCGGGAGCGGCGTTGACGGGGCCGACCTCCTGGCCGAGGTCGCAGGCGCCGCCGGCGGCGCCGGTGGAGTCGGTCGATCCGGAGGCCTTGCTCTCGTCGGTGCCGGAGCCGTTGTCGTCCCCGCCGCCGCAGGCGGTGAGGAGCAGGGCCGCGGCGAGAGCGGTGACGGTGAGGGGAACGGCGCGCATGAGTGATCCCTAGGGTTTCGTGACGGTGCTCGAAGGATCATCACGCACGCGCGCGTGCACGTGTCGCGCGCCCCCGCTCTCGTGACCGCTTCGCTACCCGGAGCGTCCGAGCCGTCCCAGGCCGCGCGAGGCGAGCGGTCTTGGACTACCCGAGACCGGCCGACGGCAGCCCCGACGGCCACTGGCCGCCCTCCGCCTTGGCGAAGGCCTCCTTGCCGACCGACCCCGACCAGGTGACCTTCAGGGACTTCGCGTCGGCGGAGTCGACCATGCCGGTCGTCCGGTCGTCCGTCCCGCTGGTGCACTTGAGGTGGATCATCTGCATGCCCGCCTCCTCGCCGGCGGTTCCGCTGCACACGGTCCCGCCGGTCACGAAGAGTGCGGCCTGCTTCCCGGTGATGATCAGGGCGACGGCCTTGCCGTCCGTCGTGGCGAGCCAACTGCCCTCCAGTTCGCCGGAGGCGGAGACGGAGGCCGAGGCGGACGCGGAGTCCGTCGCACCGCTCGCGGCGCCGGTCGCCGTCGTGGGCGTCGCCGAGGAGCCGTCGTCGGACCCCCCGTCGTCGCTGCACCCGGTCAGCACGAGTACGCCCGCCAGCGTGGCGGCCGCGGCAACGGCCGCGGCCCGCACCGGCCGACGGGACGCGCCCCGCGAGATGATCGCCGAAGTCACTGCAAGCTCCCAAGCTGTAGCCGGCCGACCGGGTCGACCGCACGGACCGCGGGCCGTAAGGACCGTGAGGCCGTACGGCCCGGTAAGGGACCGCAGAAAGCTACCAGCAAGTCCCCGCAGAACACTGGGGGTGGCCTGTGACCTACCAGGACGACTTCCGGACCCCGGGCAGATGTCCGGCATGGGCCTGCTCCCGCAGGCTCACCCGGGACAGCCCGAAGGTCCGGAAGTACCCGCGCGGGCGCCCGTCCACCTGGTCCCGGTTGCGTACGCGCGTCGCGCTCGCGTCCCGCGGCTGTGCCCGCAACTCCCGCTGCGCCGCCTCGCGTTCCGGGCCCGTCGACTCCGGCCGCCGGATGATCTCCTTCAGCTCGGCCCGCCGCGCCGCGTACCGCGCGACGGTCTCCTGCCGCTGGTCGTTCTTCGCGATCTTGCTCTTCTTCGCCATCAGATCCGCACCCCCCGCGCGCGGATGCGTGCCACGGCCGCCTCGACGCCGATCGTGTCGACGGTCTTGATGCCCTTCGTGCTCAGCCGCAGCCGTACGTGGCGGCTCTCGCCCGGCAGCCAGTAGCGCCTGGACTGGATGTTGGGGTCGAAGCGGCGCGAAGTGCGCCGGTGGGAGTGGGAGACGCGGTTGCCGAAGCCCGGCTGGGCGCCGGTCAGCATGCAGTGGGCGGACACGGGTGACGTACCTCTCCTCGGTCGATGCCAGGGGCAGTGATGCTAATGGAATTCATTTTCAGTAAGGTAGCAGCATGGCACGCAACGAACTCCGCCCGGTCATCAAGCTCCGGTCCACGGCGGGAACGGGCTTCACCTACGTGACCCGCAAGAACCGCCGCAACGACCCGGACCGCATGACCCTGCGCAAGTACGACCCCGTCGTCGGCCGTCACGTCGACTTCCGAGAGGAGCGCTGAACCACCGCCATGCGCAAGGGAATCCACCCGGCCTACGGACCTGTCGTCTTCCGTGACCGCGCCGCGAACCACGTCTTCCTCACCCGCTCGACGCTGACCGCCACGACGGCCGGGAAGACCGTCGAGTGGGAGGACGGCAACACCTACCCCGTCGTCGACGTCGAGATCTCCTACGTCAGCCACCCCTTCTACACCGGTACCGCCCGCGTCCTGGACACGGCCGGCCGGGTCGAGCGCTTCGAGCGCCGCTACGGGAAGCGGGGCGGCGCGTGAACATGTCGGTCGTGATCGTCGGCGGGCTGCACGCCGACGCCCGTCGGACGACGGTCGCGCGTCTGCTCGCCGACGTCCCGGGCAGCGTCGTGCTCCACCACGACCTCTCGACGGCCGTGGCGGGCACGGTCGTACGGACCGTCAGCGACGCCACCGGCGTCCTCTCCGCCGGCGAGGCGCCCCTGGTCAACGACTGTGCCTGCTGCGCCCTGCGTGAGGATCTGGTCCCCGAGCTGCGCCGCCTCGCCGACGACGGCAGCACACGTCTCGGGGTCGTCGAACTGTGGGACTCCGTCGAGCCCAAGGCCATGGCCGAGGTGGTCGTGGCCGGCGGGCTCACGGTCACCGGCGTCGTCACCGCCGTCGATCCGGCGCTGCTCCTGCCCTGCCTCGGCAACGGCGACGACCTCGCCGAGTGCGGTCTCGCCGCGGCCGCCACCGACCGGCGCACGGTCGCCGACACCTTCGCGCGCCAGCTGGAGTACGCGCCCGTGCTGGCCGTCGTCGACTCCGAGGAGGCCGACGACGAGGACCGCGAGCTGCTGGCGCAATTGCACCCGACGGCCCGCCAGGTCCGGATCGGGCCGGCCGGCCGCGCGGACGTGCGGTCGCCTCTCGCCCGGGCGGTGCTGGCCGGCTTCGACGTCGAGTCGGCCGCCGCCGCCCAGCACCCGGCCTGCGCGCTGCTGCCCGCCGAGGCCGACGCGCACGGGGTGAGCACCCTCGTCTGGCACCGGCGCCGCCCGTTCCACCCGGAGCGGCTGTACGCGGCACTGGAGGACCTGACCTGCGCGGCCGCCCGCAGCCGGGGCCGGTTCTGGCTCGCCGACAGACCCGACGTCCTGCTCCACTGGGACGCGGCCGGGGGAGCGCTGTGCGTGGAGTCGGCCGGTCCGTGGCTGGCATCCCTGCCCGACGCGGCCTGGGACATGGTCCCGCCGGTGCGGCGCGCCGCCGCCGCGCTGGACTGGCACCCCGAGCACGGCGACTGCTGCCAGCACCTGGTCTTCACGTCCCCCGGCCTGGACCGGGACGGCGTGGCGCGCCTCCTGGAGTCCTGCCTGCTCACCGACGCCGAGTACGCCGCCGGCCGGGCCGCCTGGAAGCGGCTGCCGCCCGCCTTCGACACCCTCCTGGAGGTCTGACCCATGCCCCGCAAGACCGAGCACCGGCCCGCCAGGCCCCGCCCCAACCCGCTCGACCAGGCCGAGATCACGTACATCGACTACAAGGACACCGACCTCCTGCGGAAGTTCCTCTCCGACCGAGGCAAGATCCGCAGCCGCCGGGTCACCCGTATCTCCGCCCGACAGCAACGCCAACTGTCCCGGGCGATCAAGAACGCCCGAGAAATGGCCCTGCTCCCGTACACCACCCCCCGCTGACCCAACCCCC